>JAIEMH010000332.1 GCA_019752245.1 Flavobacteriaceae bacterium | reverse complement strand
TTATATCAGGTAAAAAACAATTTATAATTGAAGGAGAAACTATTGTTTTAGAATCAGGTCAATCTATTAAAATTGAAGCCAATACTAGAGTTCAATATTCCAATCCGTTTGACGAACCTTGCGAATATATTGCTATTTGCAAACCAGCTTTTGATTTTAACAAAGTTCATCGAGAAGAGTAAAACTTAATTAATTATATCTAATAACTTCAACTTGAGTATTTACTAAAACGTCCGTATTATCAACAAGTTTTAATTTCAATTCTACATTATAAATCCCTTCTGCTTGTTTTACTGGAGAATAAGTTGGATACCAAAACAATTGATTTATATTATCAGTAAAAAATAATTGATTACAATTATCAGAAATTTTTATACTTCCAGTTGAAAAATAATCAGATGGATCAAGAGTAGTCGGAATATTTATTTGATTATTAAAAAAATCATAGTTGGTATAAGCAATTGAATTATCTAATTTTAATATAAATAAACCTGAAGAATCTCTATATCCATCAGCATTTGATGATATGTATTTTGAGAAGTAAACTTTATAATTGTTATTTGAAAACACTAAATTCATAGCATCAAAACTACCTTCTTGTGAAATACTATTTATCATTATTGTTTTAGGACTTAAACAACTTTTGGAATCGTCTTTGCTACAAGAAAATAAAAATAATGAGATGAAAAGTAGTATGAAAAATTCTATTTTTCTCATAATTATTTATTATTAAGAAGTTCAATAATCTTCTTTTCAACTTCTTCACTATTCCAGTTTTCTTCAATATTTTCAATTTGCATTACTTCTTCCATGATTTTATTTTGGAAATCACCAATGGCTAAAGCTTCTGAATAAGGTTGTAAACTAAAAGTTACTCTGCTGTATAATGGCATCCATTTATCTGGATGTTTGTCTGAAAACCATTTTTCTATTTTCTTTTGAAGTAGAAATTTCTCATCGGCAGTTTTAGCACTCATTTCAACAAAATTTCTTCTAGAAAGTTCGGCAATGGCATCAGCATTTGGTTTTCTAGATATTTCGTATTCAGAGAAAATCGTTTTCCAATCGTCATTATATTCAGCAATTAATTCGCTTAAAATGGATATATCTTCAAATCCTGCGTTCATTCCGTGACCATAAAAAGGTACAATTGCATGAGCAGAATCACCAATTAAAGCTACTTTGTCTTCAAAAGTCCATGGGTAACATTTCATTATTGCCAAATAACTCGTTGGATTCTTGAAAAAATCTTTCACTAAATCTGGAATAACTTCTTTGGTATCTGGGAAATATTTTGCAAAGAAATCTACTAGTAATGCTTCATCTTTTAAGCCTTCAAATGAATTTTCTCCTTCAAAAGGCATGAATAAAGTACAAGTAAAAGTTCCGTCAAGATTGGGCAAAGCCATCAACATAAAGTTTCCTCTTGGCCAAATATGAAGCGAGTTTTTATCAATTTTATGCGTTCCGTCAGCATTGGCAGGTATGTTCAATTCTTTATAACCCAATTTCATGAATTCTTGCGAATAATCAAACATTGATTGACGTTGCATTCGGTGTCTAATTCTAGAGAAAGCTCCATCGGCGCCAAAAACCTTATCGTATTTTAAATCGGTCCACTCGCCTCTTTCTGTTTCACCAATATGAAGCGTTGCATCTGCTAAAGTAACATCCCAAATTTTATGTTCAAAGAAAAAATCGACACCAGCATCTTCTGCTAAGTCAATCATTCTTCGGTTTAAAATTCCGCGTGAAAGTGAAAAAATAGCTTCGCCTTCTTTACCATAAAACTGATAATTTATCTTATCGTCTTGCGTATGAATAGCTCGCTTATCTACAGGAATTCCAATTTTTCTAATTTCGTCTTCAAGACCAACATCTTTCATGGCTTTCCAACCTCGGTTAGACATCACTAAATTAATAGATCGTCCCGAAAATTCTACATTTCGAATATCTGGACTTCTATCGTAAACATGAACTGTATGACCTAATTTCTTAAGATATATTGCTAATAATGTTCCAACTAATCCAGAACCAACTACAGCAATTTTTTGAGGCGTTTGCATTTAATTTCTTTAAGCGGTTATGCAAATTTATCGATTTATTGCAATCGGACGACTTATTTTTATAAATATTTAGCTTTTTTAATCATATTTTGTTTAATCTTTTTGATAAATAATTAAACAATAGTATCTTTGAGAAAAAAAACTATGCGAAATATATCAAATGATGAAATTAATGAAATGGATAAAATTCGAAGACTGAATCTTATCAACTCTTGTACCGGATACAAATCGGCAAATTTAATTGCAACAAAATCTATTTCGGGCTTAACAAATCTAGCAGTTTTTAGTAGTGTAACACATATTGGAAGTAATCCGCCTATGATTAGTTTTATTACTCGACCACTTTCTGTAAAAAGAGACACCTATAATAATATAAAAGAAAATGGTTATTTTACAGTAAATCATATTACCGAAAGCATGATTAAAGATGCGCATCATACCTCAGCTAATTATGATGAAAACATTTCTGAATTTGACAAAACCAATTTGATTGAAGAATACAAAGAATCAATTTCTATTCCTTTTGTACAAAATAGTCCTGTTCAGTTGTATTGCAAATACTTGAATGAGTATCACATTAAAGAAAATGATACAGTACACATTATTGCATCAATAGAAAATCTATTTTTTGATGAAAAGTTGCTTCATAAAGACAATTGGTTGCAACTAGACAGAGCCAAAGTAGTAGCAATAAATGGCTTAGACGGATATGCTTTACCATTGCTCAAAGACCGATTTGCCTATGCAAAACCAGATATTAAAACAAAATCTATCTTAGATTATGGCGCATAAAAAAGTAAATCTTCCTCAAAAAATTTGTGCTGTTTGCAACTTGCCTTTTTCGTGGAGGAAAAAATGGGAAAAAAATTGGGATGAAGTGAAATATTGTAGTGAAAAATGTAGAAAGACAAAATGAATAATTTAATTTGGTTTAAAAACGATTTGAGAGTTAAAGACAATAACTCACTATTTAAAGCATGCAAGAAATCGGGAAAAGTAATTGGCGTTTATTTTCTTGACCCAAGGCAATTTGAAACAACAAAGTATGGTTTTAAAAAGACCGAAAAATTTAGAGCAAAATTCCTTTTGGAATCAATTCAAGATTTGAAAATTAATTTAGGCAAAAAGAACATTTCGCTTTTAATATTTTATGATTTACCCGAAAAAATACTTCCGAAACTAGTAAACGAATTTTCTATTTCAACAATTTTTGTACAAAACGAATGGACTCAAGAAGAAGTTGAAACAAATGAGTTGGTAAAAAAGTCAATTGCAAATGTAACGTTTGTTGAAACTTTTGATCAGTTTTTATTTCATCCCGGTGATATTCCATATTCAAGTTTCAATAAAATTCCTGAAGTATTTACCGAATTTAGAAAAAAATGTGAAAAAGAAAGTAAAGTGCGAACTTGCGTCGAAATCAAATCAAAATCAGTTGAAAATTTGATTGAAACATCAACTAAAGTTCCAACTTTAGAAGATTTAGGTTTTGAAAAGTTTGAGATAGATGAAAATTCTGCTTTTCCTTTTCTTGGCGGAGAATCGCAGGCATTGAAACGAATAGAAAATTACTTTTTTGAAACTGAAAATTTATCCAAATACAAAAAAACCAGAAACGGATTGGTAGGCACAAATTACAGTTCGAAATTATCCGCTTGGTTAGCAAACGGAAGTATTTCGGCAAGAACTATTTATTGGGAAGTTCAAAAATACGAGCAAGAAATTTGTAAAAACGAAGATACATATTGGTTAATTTTCGAACTTATTTGGCGCGATTACTTCAAATATATTTCGTTGAAACACAAGAATAAAATTTTTCAATTGGATGGAATTTTAGAGCATAAGTACGAATGGAAATTCAATAAAAAAGCATTACATCAATGGATAAACGGTACTACTCACGAGCCATTTGTTAACGCAAATATGATAGAATTGCAACGTACTGGTTTCATGAGCAATCGAGGCAGGCAAAATGTGGCGAGTTACTGGGCAAAAGAATGGGAACAAGATTGGCGAATAGCTGCTGCATATTTTGAGAGCATGCTGATTGATTATGATGTGCACTCCAATTATGGAAATTGGATTTATAATGCTGGAGTTGGAAACGACCCAAGAGATAGAAAATTCAATATAAAACGTCAGGCAGAAATGTATGATGGTGACGAGAAATTTCAAAAATTATGGTTGAAATAAAAATCTAATTATAAGTTCTACTGAAAAACAAAACAAATGAAAACACTACGCTTACTTCTTGGCGATCAATTAAACAACAAGCATTCTTGGTTTTCCAAATCTGATGATTCAGTAATTTACTTAATGGCTGAACTTCGTCAAGAAACCGATTATGTAAAACATCATATTCAAAAAGTGGTTTCCTTTTTTCTATCAATGCGCAATTTTGCAACAGATTTAAAATCTAAAAACCACAACATCATTTACTTTGAAATCACCGATGAAAATAATCCACACGATTTAGAAAAACTAATTCAAAATACTATTTCAAATCATGAAATTACAAAATTTGAATACCAATTACCCGATGAATATCGATTGGACGAGCAACTGAAATCTATTTGCAGAAATCTAAAAATTGAATCAGAAGCTTTTGACACAGAGCATTTTTTCACAACACGATTGGAATTGAAAAATTTCTTTGATGGTAAAAAAATGCTGCTTATGGAGAATTTTTATCGAATGATGCGCAAAAAACATGATGTTTTAATGCATGGAGAAACTCCAGTTGGAAATCAATGGAATTTTGATCACGACAATCGACTAAAATACAAAGGTCAAGTTCCTGTTCCGGATGCGAAGATTTTCTCTAAAAATGTGTCCAATGTTATCGCTCAAATCCAGCAAGCCAACGTAATTACTTTCGGAAAAATAGATGAAAACAACTTTGTTTGGCCAACATCTCGCGAAGAATGCCTAATTCAATTAGATTATTTTTGCACTCATTTATTAAAACATTTTGGCGATTATGAAGACGCTTCTCACACCGACCAAAAGTTTCTTTTTCACTCGCGATTGTCCTTTGCTATGAATACCAAAATGCTTTCACCAAAAGAAGTTGTAGATATGGTTGTAGCCTATTATTATAAAAACAATGAAGAAATAACCATTTCTCAAGTAGAAGGATTTGTTCGTCAAATAATTGGTTGGCGCGAATATGTACGCGGAATTTATTGGAAAGAAATGCCAACTTATTCTAAAATGAATTCGTTAGAAAACCACAATAAATTACCCAATTTTTATTGGACTGGAAAAACAAAAATGAATTGCATGCAAAAAGCAATTTCTCAAAGTTTAGACGATGCCTATGCACATCACATTCAGCGATTGATGATTATTGGAAATTTTTCTTTGCTCACTCAAATGCATCCTGACGAAGTCGACGCTTGGTATCTTGGCGTTTATATTGACGCTATTGAATGGGTAGAATTGCCCAATACTCGTGGCATGAGCCAATATGCCGATGGTGGAATTTTAGCCACAAAACCCTATGTTTCCTCAGGAAGTTACATTAATAAAATGAGTAATTACTGCACCAATTGTCATTATTCTGTAAAGGATAAATTTGGAGAAAAAGCTTGCCCTTTTAATACCTTATACTGGAATTTCTTGGACGAGAAAAAACATTATTTTGCCAACAACCAACGTATGGCAATGATGATGAACATGCTAAAGAAAATGAATCCTGAAGAGTTGTATAAAATTAAAGTTAAAGCAAATGAAATTATTGAAAATCTAGATGATTATTGATTTATTTCTTAGGCACAAAAACCACCTTTGTTGAAGTAGCAATAATTTCTTTTTTATTCATTTTCATTTTTCTGAATTTTCCTTGAGCATACATTTGCGCTTGATCGTCATAATGTTTGCTTGTTGGAACTCCAGATTGACCTGTTGGCAGAATACTCACACTATTTTCTACATCAGAAAAATCAATAACTCTTCTCGTTGATGGACCAGCTTTTACTTCGTAAATAGGATTGTCAGAAAAGGTAAAAGCTAAATTATTAATGACTTCGTTTGAACCAGGAACTTCCATTGGACCAACATTAAAATAACCACGCAAAGCTGCAACTTTCCCTAACGGATGTTGATGTTCTAATGTGTGCACTTTATTCCATGTCCAAGAATTGACATTCTCTCCTAATTGTTTTTCAAGTGATGCGATGGCTTCATTAAACGATTTTGTTAGAATTTCTTTACGTGTTTCTTTGTGGTTTTTTGTCGCTAAATTATCCCACCAAACCGAAGTTTCATTCGCAATTTGTGGTTCAATCATCTGTTTTAAAATATGTGTAGAAAGTAATGCTGTAAAATCATCTTCGCCCAATTCATCTTGAAATGTGTTTTTTAAATAATGATAGATAAACTTGTTATAAATGGTTGGTGCAACATCCGTTTCAGCATTAGAACCAGACCATTTACTTAGAATTCCGCAGGCTTTCTTTTCGTTTGAAGTTGCTTTATTTGCATCAATTTGAGATAAAAAACTCGTTACAATATTGGCAGAAGTTGACGATGTATTATCGACAATCATTTTTTGAACATCGATTGAAGTCCAATTGTTTTTTGGAGCTAACAAACCGTCAATTCTTTTAGCTCTGTCTTTAGGCAAATAATATCCTGGATACAAATATCCGTTAACAGCTTCTGGCTGATTGTTTGCAGAATAAACATAATTCCATGATGGATTTATGGCTGATGGATTTTGAGAAAAAGGAAGGAATTCTTTTTTATCATCAATTCCGTTGGCACCATTTAGAATAAAATTTGGATTGACCGATGGATCTAATTTGTATAATTTTCCAGAAGTTATCCAAGCGATATTGTTTTTGGAATCGCCATACATAATATTCAAACCTGGCGCATGAATTAACTCCACATTTTTATAGAAACCTTCAATGCTTTTAGAATGACATAGCGAATAAACCGCATCGAGAATTTGGTTTTTCTCTTGCGTGTATATCCATGACATTGTGATTGGTTTTTTGGTTTTCAAAGTCGTCAACAAGTTGTTCATAATTGGTCCGTGAACAGATTCTTTTATGTTTAAAGTTACCGATGTGCTGTCTTTTACTTTGATGATTTTCTTGCGAATGGTATAGTTTTTATAACCATCAACTGTTTTATATTGGCTTTCATTATTTGGATTATTTTCTTCTTGAAACAAATCTAAATCATCGTTTTCAAACATCGTCAAACCATAGGCATAATCGCGGTTGTGACCTAATAACGGAAATGGAGTTCCTGCCAAATAATACCCATAAATTTCATAATCTGGCGTAACAATATGCGCTTCATACCAAGTACATGGTTGCGAAAAACCAATGTGTGGATCGTTGGCAAAAATTACTTTTCCGCTTTTGGTTTTTTGTGCGCCAATTACCCAACTGTTGCTTCCAATGAATGGTGGAATTGGAGAATTGTCTAACAAACTGGCTACCGATTTAGAAATTTCTATATAATCACTAGCTTTTCCTTTGTAATTTTTAAGTTGTGTTGTTCCAAATGAACCATCAATACCAAAATCTTTTAGGTATGCTGCTCCAAATTTATCACGAATATCAGTTAGCAACGGATCGGTTTTTTGTGCCATTGCAAAACTGAACGACATGAATCCGAAGATATTGTAGACATCTTTTAATGTGTATTTTTCTTTTTTAACGCCAACCAATTCAAATTCTAAAGGTGTTTTTCCGTTTTCAATAAATTGATTAATTCCGTCTAGGTAAGCAGTTGCTAACTTATAAGCTTCGGAGTTTTTATCTAATTGCGCGATGGCTTTTTCTGAGTTTTCATCGATGCCAACGCCTGCAAAAAAAGTATCATTTTTAAGTGCTTTCGATCCAAAAAGTTCTGATAATCTTCCGGGTGCAATTCTACGCATTAACTCCATTTGCCACAATCTGTCTTGTGCGTGAACGTATCCTAAAACCGTCATGGCATCTTTTTGTGTATCAGCGTAAATGTGCGGAACACCAAAATCATCAAAG
>JAIEMH010000052.1 GCA_019752245.1 Flavobacteriaceae bacterium | reverse complement strand
GTAGAGTACAATCAGCCCCAACATTTATAAGAGCCGAATCATCCCAATACATTTGTGCATTAGCTACAGGAATTGGTGCTGTTATAGAAACTCTAATTCCATTTTTGTTTAGCTCTGCATCATATAATGGCAAATTGAAACGCCCTTTTAAGAATGTTAAAGCTAAATTTATATTAGTACCTGAAGGCACAGCGACACCAAGTCCATTTAAGCCATCCCATGCAATTGTGTTATTTCCAGCCAATACATCGAACGCCTCTAAAATTCTATCTGCAGTTCCTGCTTGAAAACCAGCAACGCCGTTTAAATTAAGAAAAAGTCGTACGTCGCCGGGTTCAGTCACATTATACCTAATACTATAAGGACCACAACCTGTAACAGCAGGCGATAAGAACGTTGGGCTTATTGGTATTGAGGCAACAGGAAATAATACAGGATCTGGTGTATTTAAAAAAACTTTATATCCATTTGTTAATGTTGGTGCTGTAACATCATTTCTAGATCTTCTTGTTGTAGACCATGCTCCAACATTTGTTGTACCGTAGCTATTTACAGCTACATTAAATGCGATAGGTTGAAAACCGGCTTCAAAGTCAATTTTTATAATACATTGATCAGTCGTGTAAGCATATAAAACTGGTTCACCATTAGCTGTTGCTAAGTTTCCATAAGTAGCTGAAACAGCAACAAATCCCCATTTATCAGAACTTACTCTTCCATTAACCTTTGTGTAAGGAGCAGAATTTCTAGCAACAGTTAAATCAAAAAGAGCTCCAACAGCACGTCCTGTAGCTGCAGATACATCTGCTGTTAAACCACCATCATTACTTCTATAAAATTCAATCCAATATTCTCCATTTACAGTAGGATCAAATACCAAAGGTGTGTATCCTGTTGGAACAGTACCAGCAATATTTGGACCTGCTAAGGCCTGTGGGTGATTATCAATACTACCAGCAATTCCTGTAGTCGAACTCCATAGCGCAGTCAAAACAACTGTTCCACTTGGGTTGTATATTTTGTAGTATAAATTATTAATTCTTGCAGGTGATCCAACAGCGTAACCGCGCCAATCAAATCCATAGTAAAGATTTTCATTTACGTTATCGGAAACGATAAACTTCACTCGATTATCTTCAGCACAATTCAAAAAAGAACCACTACTTAAATCGGGCGCACTTAATAAAGCCGTAATGTTGGCAGCATTAGGAGAAACGGTTGGTGTTCCTTCTGCAAAAACATTAAACGACATTAAAGCAAAAAACAAAATAAGAAGTAAACTTTTACCACTTGTTTTCATAAAAGTAAAATTTTGCATACTTTTTGTAGTTTTATTATTCATAATTATAAAATGATATTATTTGAAATGCTGTATTATTTGAAATGCTGTATTATTTAAAAATCAATTAAAGAATTTCATGTTTTTTCATCAAAAAAATAATGACTACTGAAATCAAATAGATTTTTAAAACAAATGTAAAATGTCATCAAGAAATAATTTTAAAAGTTTCGCTCAATGGAAGCTTTGTTATGATAATTGGTATAGACATATAGCTGAATAGAATTTTATGTATACATACCATATCAAAACCAAAATTTTGATTACCTCTGTTGGTAGTAGTAAACTTTGAACGATGGTTTTCGATGTCATTAAAAAATGATCTTGAATTCAAATCTCGAGCACTTAAAAGCGTTATATTGTTTCCAGCATTAGAAGAAACCGCTGGTGTTATTTCTACAAAAACGTTAAACGACAATAAAGCAAAAAACAAAACAAAAAGAAAGGCATATCCCTTACTCTTTATAGAAGTAAAATTTCGCATACTTGAGGCACCATTTGGTTAAAAATTTTATATAAAACCAATACCGTTCACACACAGTATTAATTTTGAGTGCGAAAATACTATTTTTTTTTGTAAAACTTTAACATTTTGAAATTTTAACGAGTAGAATAAATACTACAAAAAGAAAGCATTAATAAAGACAAAGCATTAACATATAATCAAATAGTAAAAAACTAATGTATTTATATTTTAATTAATATTTTCTTTAAAAAAGGAAGATAAAGCAACAATATTATTAATATCAAGCTTTTCAAAAACTCTATTTTTGTAGGTACTTACAGTTGACATTTGAATATTAAGTCTATTAGCGATTTCAAAATTTACAAATCAGTAAATCAACATTTTAGCTATCAAAATTTCTATTAGATAAGATTTCTATTGGATTTGAACTGTTTTTTTATTGGCAACTTTTTTGAGCTTTATCTTTAGAGCGTCACTGCAATAGTGTCCACCTTTTAAAACTTCAGTAATTGCATTGGCTATTTTATCTTCTGAAGAATATTTATTTAGAAAGCCATCGGCACCATTTTTAATATCTCTAACCTCATAAAACTCCTCATCATGGCAGATAAAAACTAAAATCTTAGTATCTTTTTGAATACTTTTAATTTCCTTTAAGTTTTTGAAATCCTCGACTCCATTAATTATTATATCTAAAACGACTTAATTTACAGCAACTGTTTTAATTATTTCAATTGCTTCTGCATAATTTGCAGCATTTAAATAACTGCATTTGGAAAACTATCATTTATAATTAGTTCAATTCCTTTTCTAACGACCAAGTAATCATCACCCAATAAAATATTTTTTATAAGAATTCATTTTGACATAAAGCTATAAATTATGATCCTTAAACAAATCTGATAAAGAAACAATATTATTAACGCTTAATTTATCAAAAATTCGATTTTTATATGTACTTACAGTTGACATTTGAATATCTAGTTTATTTGAAATCTCTAAATTACCGTAACCATTTATCAGTAATTGAGCAATCTCAAACTCTCTATTTGATAGACTATCTATAGAATTTATTTTGTTTTTCTTTTTTGTTTTAGAATTCAATTTTTCTCTAGTATCATCACTATAAAAACTTCCTTTTTCTATCATCTCACTAACCGCAGAAACAATTCTGTCTTGTGAACAAAATTTATTTAAATAACCATCAGCTCCATTTTGAATATATCTAAGTCCATACTGACTTTCTTCGTGAGATGAAAAAATAAGAATTTTAGTAGATTTTTGAATCTCTTTAATTTCTTTCATTATTTTGATATTTTCAACTCCATTAATATTGATATCTAATAATATCAAATCAATGTTTAAAGTTTTTAATATCTCTAGCGCTTCTTCATAATTTTGAGAATTATATATAGACACGTTAGGTATATTAGAACTTAATATCAACTCAATACCTTTTCTAACCACCATGTGATCATCAACCAACAAAATATTTTTTTCAATCTTCATAAATTATCTTTTAAGGTACATACCTATCCTACTCAATAATCCTCAAATATATATATTTTAGATTAACCACAAAAAAAACCTTAAAGAATCTTCCTTAAGGTTTTTTTATATTTAATAGTATCATATTATTCCTCTGAAACTATTGCTTTATCTTTATCAACGTGCACATTTAAAGTTACAGCAACACCGTACTCATTAATCATAGTCATACTTAAAACATCTTTTTTAGCTAATTTTTTAGAAACCAATCCATTAAAATTATTATATGAAATATTCATTTCTGTTAGATTTTCTAATTTCTCTATATCTAAAGGAACTTGTCCATTCATTTTATTATCAAATAAACTTAGATTTTCAAGAGCAACTAATTTAGAAACAGAATTACTTAAATTTCCAACTAATTTATTACTATTTAATTGCAAAACTTTGAGCGATTTCAAATCATACAATGAATTTGGTATCTCTCCAGAAATTTGGTTGTTGTACAATGATAACGTTTGAAGTTTAGTCAGCAAACCAATTGAAGTTGGTAATTCACCTGATAAATTGTTCATGAATAGCTCAATTTCTACTAATGAAGTTGCATTTGACAATTCATTTGGAATTGATCCTGTTAATTTATTAAACGAAATATTTAAAACTTGAAGTGATTTCATATCACCAATAGATTGAGGAATAGAACCAGAAACTTGATTTTTAAACAGATTTAAAACATTTAAATATCTTAAATCAGAAATTGAAGCAGGAATTGTACCCGACAAATTATTATCTGACAAATCAATTGAAACAACTTTATTATTAACAACTTTAACCCCATACCAAGTAGTAACTGGAGTATTCAAATTCCATTTTGTTTTCCACTGTTCTCCGTTTGTGGATTTGTTGAATTGCAAAAGCGCATTCTTTTCGGATACAGAAATTTCTGCATATGTAATAACTGAGAAAAACAAAGATGCTAAAAGAGTAATTACTGCTTTCATAAATTATTTATTTGGAGATGTAAAACAACACAAATTATCGTTTATAAGCAAATAAAATCGATGAAATACATTTTTTTGAATAAATTTATGAATTTTTATATTTTTTTTCTTACAATAAAAAATGATTCTCAAAACTAAATAAAATTATATATTTGTTATACTAATCAATAAAACTTTCAAATTATGCACACATTATTAATACTTTTATTATCAGCGTTTTCGTCGCTTGTAGTTGGATTTATTTGGTACAATCCAAAAGTTTTTGGTACTATTTGGATGAGAGAATCTGGAGTTTCTGAAGAAAAAATTAAAGGAGGCAATATTTTAGCAACTTTAGCAATGGCATTTGTCTATGCTTTCTTCATTTCGGTTATCATGCAATTTCTTGTTATTCACCAAACTGGAGCATTAGGTATGGTTGGAGGCGATGCATCAAAAGCACTTCCTTCATACAATGCTTTTTTAGCAGATTATGGAACAAAGTTTCGCACTTTTCAACATGGTGCTTTACATGGTTTTATGACCGGATTATTTTTTGCATTACCAGTTATTGGCGTTGGCGCTCTTTTTGAAAGAAGAAGTTGGAAATACACGTTAATTGCTGGTGGCTATTGGGTAGTTACTTGTACAATCATGGGTGCTATTTTATGTCAACTGATCTAACTTATCATTTTATATTTATTTAAAAGCTCTTTATCTCGAAGAGCTTTTTTATTTTAATTTATCAATTGAAGTGGCAAGTTTAAAATCTTTATCCGTCAATCCATCTGCATCATGAGTTGACAAAGCAATTGAAACTTTATTATATACAGTAAACAATTCAGGATGATGGTTTTGCTTTTCCGCCAAAAGTCCAACTCTAACGATAAAACTTAAGGCTTCACTGAAATCATTAAATTCAAACTTCTTTTCTATTTTTTTATCATTTAAACTCCAATGGTCAAGTGCCTTAATACTTTTTTCTATTTCTAATTTTGATAACTTTTCCATGACTATTATTTTTTTTAAATGTATTTAAATATAAAACCGACTATTATTAACTAAATTTGAAAACTATTATTTAAGCAATTGAATCCACCTATTACTTTTACAATTTATCATAAAGTTAGTGAAATTCCAGCCAACTGGAACGAACTTGCTGTTAATTGTATCTTTCTTTCTAGAGAATACTTTGAAATCCTTGAAAAGTCAGCTCCAAAAAACATGATTTGCCATTACATTGGCCTTTTTCAAGAAGAAAAATTAGTTGGTATTGCACTTTCACAATTTTTAGATTTAAACAAATTAGAATCTTTTGGAGACAGAGACAAATGCATCAAATCTAAAGTGAGGAATTTTGTTTTTAAAAATTTTTCTTCGCATGTTCTATTTATTGGAAATAATATGCTTACGGGTCAAAATGCGTTTTGTTTCTCTTATGAAATTGACAAAATAGAAGCTATTGAAACACTTAAAAAAGCATCTGAAGCATTAAAAATAATTTTTAAAAACAAAGGAAAAAAAGTTCATATCACAACATTCAAAGATTTTGATAGTTCTGAAATTTCTAATTTTAACAAAGCTGGTTTTGAAGATTTTTATCAATTTTCTACACAACCAAATATGGTTTTTAAAATTAAAGAAGAATGGAAATCGGAACAAAGTTACATCGATTCTTTATCTAAAAAATACCGTGATCAATACAAACGTTCTCGCAAACGTGCAACCGAAATTGAAAAAAGAAAATTACATCTAGAAGACATTATTGAACACGAAGAAACCATTTATGATTTGTATTTTCATGTGGCAAAAAACGCACCATTTAATACCTTCATTCTAACAAAAAATCATTTCCGTGTTTTTAAAGAAACTTTAAAAGATAGGTTTCTGTTTTATGGCTACTTCCTTGACGAAAAGCTCATAGGTTTCAACACATTGATAAAAAATGGCGAAGCAATGGATACTTATTTTCTTGGTTATGACGACACCATTCAAAAAGAAAAAATGCTGTATCTGAACATGCTTTACGACATGATTGCCTACTCAATTAATAAAGGTTTTAAGGAAATAATTTTTGCCCGAACTGCCTTAGAAATTAAAAGTTCTGTAGGTGCAAAACCTCAAAAAATGTTTGGTTTAATGCAACATAGCAATTCCATAATTGATAAAAAAATTGATAAAATTTTTACCTACTTGGAACCCGAAACCGTTTGGCAAGAACGAAATCCATTTAAGTAATTACGGAATGGCAACTTTCATTTGAGCTGGTAAAATCTTAATTTCTAATAGTGTTTCCTCGCCAATATATTCGCCATCAATTTGAAAACTGACTGGCAATGCAGTAGTTATTGTTGCTTTATCGGTAGAAATAATTTCGACATCTTCAGAATTTACTGGAATATTTCCTGTTATTATTTTTCCGAAAACTAGTAAATCTAGATTTTTTAAAATCACTATTTCAAATTTTCCGTCGTTCATAACTCCATCAGGATTTATCGTAACTCCAGTTCCGTATTTTTGAGAATTTGCAATTACAATCATTCTTGCAACACATTCTATAGTTTCATTATTAACTTCAATTTTGGCCGAAAAAGGTTCTTCTAGTTCGGTTAATGTTGTAATTACTTGTAAAGCATAACCTAATTTTCCTCGAGTTGAACCATTTTCATAATTTTTGACAAGTTCAGCATTCAAGCCCAAATCACTTAAGTGAATACTTTTCTTTCCGTTTATAGAAATCATGTCCATTTCCATAAAATGATTGTGAAATGACACCGAAAGATTTTCTTCAATTGTAGATGGCAAATTCAAATCTACAGACAATCCGTTGGCCGAACCAGCAGGAATAATTCCGAAAATTACGTCTTGCTTTTCTAAAGCTTCACCAACCATTTTTATAGTTCCATCGCCACCAGCAATCAATATTCGTTCAGGTTTGTGCAAATTATAAAGTGTTTTAACTGCTGTATCATCGTTATCTCCAGAGGTTTCATAAACAATAATTTCAACATTATATTCTTCGGCAAAAGCTAAAGTTTTACTTAAAATCTTGGTTTTATCGACATCGCCAGAAATTGGATTTACCACCAAAATGTATTTCTTTTTTGCTGTCATGGATTACTATTGCTAAAAAATTTGTAATTTGTGAATCTCTTTCAAATGTATGCAATTAAATGAAACCCATTCTAAAATTATACCGCGGATATGCCAACGAGCAAGAATTAATTGTGATGGGACATGTTTTTAAACCAACTTCCAAAGAAGATTACGATTTTCAAAAGAAGAATTTTAAAAATGCAACTTCGGTAATTAGAATGTTTCGTATTGCAACTAAAGCCAATGCGGATGTTTATCTAGAGCAAAACGGAAAAAAAATCCATACAAAAACTTTAGACGATGGGTATTTTAAATTTTGCATTCCGTTGGAAGAAAATAGGAATTATGGTTGGATAAACTACAGTGTGAGTATTTTTGATGGAAATGAAGAAATTAAAGAAACTGCAAGCTACATACGACCACACATAGGGAATTTTGGATTTATATCCGATATTGACGACACCTTTTTGGTTTCACATACTCGAAATCCTCTGAAGAAATTATACATTTTACTGTTTAAAAATGTTTATGCCCGAAAGGTTTATGACGATGTTGTAACGCATTATTTGGCATTGAGTTCGGCTGGAAGAACCAATAAAAGTGAAGAAAATGCTTTCTTTTATGTTTCTAGTAGTGAATGGAATTTGTATAGATTTATTATTCAGTTTACAGAAATTAATAAGTTGCCAAAAGCTGTTTTATTGCTGAAA
>JAIEMH010000035.1 GCA_019752245.1 Flavobacteriaceae bacterium | reverse complement strand
TAATTGTAAACCTTGATCTAAAGTTCTCAAAAACGATGATTCTTCTTCACGAATTACATTGGTAACCAATTGTTGTTGCGATTTGATTTCAGGAAAAAACTCGCCCATTTGATTCGCTAAAACTTCAACTAATTTATTGATAAACGGTTCTTTGGTGTTCAAAAATGTAAATCCGTAACGAATAGCACGACGCAAAATTCTTCGAATTACATAACCTGCACCAGTATTTGACGGAAGTTGACCATCGGCAATAGCAAAAGCCACAGCACGAACGTGATCAACAATTACACGAATGGCAATATTGGTTTTGTTTTGCTCTTCTGAGATATTTTTAACTTCGTTTGAAGTGTATTTTAATCCTGTAATTTGTTCTACTTTTTCAATAAGCGGCGTAAAAACATCGGTGTCATAATTAGACGTTTTTCCTTGTAATGCCATACACAAACGCTCAAATCCCATTCCGGTATCCACATGTTTTGCAGGTAATTTTTCTAAACTTCCATCGGCTTTTCTGTTGAATTCCATGAATACATTATTCCAGATTTCAACTACTTGCGGATGATCGTTATTGACTAAACTTTTTCCAGAAACTGCCAATTTTTCTGCATCAGTACGTAAATCAACATGAATTTCTGAACATGGACCACACGGACCTTGATCGCCCATTTCCCAGAAATTGTCTTTTTTATTTCCTAAAATAATTCGGTCTTCGCTGATTAATTCTTTCCAAATATCCCAAGCTTCTTGATCAAATGGTACATTTTCTTCTTCACTTCCTTCAAAAACAGAAACGTATAGATTTTCTTTCGGAATTTTATAAACTTCGGTCAATAATTCCCATGCCCAATTGATGGCTTCTTTTTTGAAATAATCGCCGAAAGACCAGTTTCCAAGCATTTCGAACATGGTGTGATGGTACGTATCAAAACCAACATCTTCCAAATCATTGTGCTTTCCTGAAACACGAAGACATTTTTGCGTATCGGCTATTCTTGGACTTTTCGGAGTTCCATTTCCTAAAAAGTATTCTTTGAATTGCGCCATTCCTGAGTTGTTGAACATCAAGGTTGGATCGTCTTTAAGCACGATTGGCGCAGAAGGCACTATTAAATGTCCTTTGCTTTCAAAGAATTGTAAAAATTGCTTACGAATGTCTTGTGATTTCATTATTTATATTATTTATTTTCTGATATTTTTTTTATTTCTTGTAATGCCAATAGGAATTTTTCTTCCATATAACTTACATATTTATCAACGCAATCTGCTTCGGCAGTTATTGTTGTTTTTCCATCTTTTTCATCTAATTTGTAAATTTCAAAACTTCCTGTCCAACGTTCCGTTTCAGCATCTAGCGGCATTTCTTTAAAATCTAAAAGCATTCCGATATGGCTGAATATCATCAACTTTTCTGGAATCATGTAACCCACGTCACTGTACATTCCGTCACCTTTTGGAGTTAGAAAATGAATTCTGTTACCCATTTCCATTGCACCAGTATAATAACTTCCTTCACAGAAAATTGTTGCCCATTTTGAATACGATTCTTTGTCCCACATTGTATTCCAAATTTCCTTTGCAGAAGCATTGATTTCCTGTTTGAAAGTGAGGCGTTTAATGTTGTAAAGATAGTTTCTCAAATTGGTTTTCACAATTGCATTCCAACCCATTTCGAAATTTTCTGGCGCAAAATTTGGTCCAGCATCCGCAAAATTTTCTAAACCTTCGTGCGTTAATGTAACTTTTACTTTATTATCATCAAGTTCTTCAATTTCCCATGTTAACACAGAACTTCCTTTTGATTGTTCCGGATGTTCCCAAGTGTGTTGAAACAATTTGTTGTCTTCAACTTTCAAAATTTTGCCTTGGTGTAAATATTCTTTTTTTTCACCTTCGTAAAATGAGAATTCGTTTCCAATATTTAAATTGAAATTCGAAATGTCGAAATACCAAACTTTCATTATTTCAGAAATCGTAAGTGCATTCCAAACCTGCGATTTGCTTGCGTCAAAAACTGTTTCAACTTTAACGATATCCATAGCTTTTAATTTAAGTTTATGAAATTATGACAAATTAAAGATAAAAAATAGTTTAGAATGAAACATTTCTTAAATTTGTTCGTATAACCATTGTTATTCTTAAAACGAGTACAAAAATAGTATAATTTAAGAAATGTCGAAGAAAGTTAAGTATTATTACGATACAGAAAATCTAGCTTACCATAAAATCAAACCTCAAAAGAGAAAGAAAGTTGGTTATGCCTTGTTATTCCTCATTGCATCGGCGTTGTTTGGATTTTTGTGTTTTGTGATTTTGATGAATACTCCTTATTTTGAGACGCCAAAAGACAAAATACAAGCCAGAGAAATTGAAAATATGAAGGTTAGGTATGCTATTTTGAACAAGAAAGTAGAAACTATAGACGAAGTTGCATCTGATTTAGAACAACGAGACAATAATTTATATCGTGTTTATTTTAATTCGGCTCCGATTTCTGAGGAAAAAAGAAGAGGTATTATTGACCGAAACAGATACAAAGAATTGGAAGGATTTAATAATTCAGATTTGGTAATCAATACATCTGAAAAAGTAGATGGTATTTCTAAAGCATTGGCAGTCCAATCAAAATCGTTGGATGAAATTTTGAAATTGGCTAAAGCAAAAGACAAATTATTGAGTGCAGTTCCGGCAATACAGCCAGTAAAAAACGAAGATTTAAAACATATGGCGTCTGGATTTGGCTACAGAACCGATCCGTTTACCAAAGCAAGAAAAATGCACGAAGGAATGGACTTTACCGCTGCAACTGGAACACCAATTTATGCCACTGGCGATGGCATTGTGAAAAATGCGGACAATTCGCTTTCGGGTTATGGAAATCATATTGAAATTACACATGGATTTGGGTATTTAACTTTGTATGGACATTTAAGTAAGTATAAAGTTCGTTCGGGTCAAAGAGTAAAACGTGGAGATATTATTGGATATGTAGGAAGTACAGGCCGAAGTGAAGCACCACATTTGCACTATGAAGTTCACAAAGATGGAAAAGTAGTGAATCCGATAAATTTTTATTACGGAAATATTTCGGCAGCAGAATATGTTGTCATATCAAAAATAGCAAATCAAGAAAATCAATCGTTGGATTAGGATAGAGACTCGACTAATTGCGTCTATAAAATTTAAAATAAAGAAATTAAAATGCACATAGAGTTATCAAAAGATAAATTATATTTTAGTATTGGTGAAGTTGCCGAAGCTTTTGGCGTTAATGCATCGCTTATTCGTTTTTGGGACAAAGAGTTTGATATCTTGAAACCAAAGAAAAACGCCAAAGGAAATAGAATGTTTACCCAAGAAGACGTTAGGAATTTGCAACTTATTTATCATTTGGTAAAAGAACGCGGATTTACTTTGGAAGGAGCAAAAACGCATTTGAAAGAAGGACAGAAAAAAACGCTTGATAAATTTGATATTATTTCAAAATTGGAAGGTATTAAAGCGGAGTTAACGAGTATTAAAAATCAACTTTAGGAATGATTTTTGCAATAATAAATCAATAAACAAAAACAATAAATAAAACTTAAAAATTAGAAATTATGAGAAAATTTTTGCCTTGGATAATTTTAGGAGTAGTGGTATTATTTGGATACTTTTACTTTAAAGGAATCAATAATACAGCCGTAACTCTTGATCAAGATGTAAAAGAAAGTTGGGGTAATGTTCAAACAGCTTACCAAAGAAGAAATGACCTTATTGGCAATTTAGTAAAAACCGTTCAAGGTGCAGCTGAATACGAAAAAGGAACATTAACAGCAGTTATTGAAGCACGTGCAAAAGCAACTTCAGTAACAATTGACCCAACGAATATCACACCAGAACAATTAGCACAGTTTAATCAAGCTCAAAGTGGATTAAGTAGTTCTTTATCTAGATTATTAGTAACTGTAGAGCAATATCCAAGTTTAAAAGCCAATGAGAATTTCTTGAAATTACAAGATGAATTGGCAAGTACAGAAAATCAAATTTTAACAGCAAGAACTCGTTATAACGAAGCTATTAAACCTTATAACAATCACGTTAGTGTTTTCCCAAATAGCTTGTTTGCAGGTTGGTTTGGATTTAAAGCAAAACCTTATTTTGAAGCTGTAACCGGCGCAGACAAAGCTCCAGACGTAGAATTTAACTTTGACAAAAAAGAAACAAAATAATGTCTAAAGTAGAAGATTTTTTATCTAAATCTGAAGAAGCAGAAATTGTAGAAGCAATTTGCTTGGCAGAAAAAAATACTTCTGGTGAAATTCGTGTGCATATAGAAAAAGAAACTACCATTGCTCCTATTGACCGAGCAGTGGAAGTTTTTAATATGCTAAAAATGGAGAACACTAAAGACCGAAATGGTGTTATTATTTATATTGCGGTAAAAAGTAAACAATTTGCTATTTATGGCGATAAAGGTATAAATGATAAAGTAGCTGATGACTTTTGGGATTCTACCAAGGATATCATGGCTTCACATTTTAGAAATGGCGAAAACAAACTAGCTATTGTTAACGGAATTCATAATGCTGGTGAGCAACTTAAAAATCATTTTCCGTTTGAAGATGATGATGTTGATGAACTTTCCAACGAAATATCAAAAGGATAAATGATACAGTTTTTTTATAGAATAGGGCAAATCCTATTGATATGTTTACTCTTTTTGTTAAGTCATTTGGGTTTTGCTCAATTTACCATTCCACCAAAGCCCGAGTTTCAAACTTCTGTTTATGACTATGCGAAGCTTTTAAGCGATTCAGAAAAATCACAACTAGAAGAAAAACTTATAAAATATTCTGATTCTACAACGACTCAAATAGTAATAATTACAGTAGAAAGTCTTAAAGGTGAAGATGTAAGTACACTTGCAACAACATGGGCACATACTTGGGGAATTGGTCAAGCCAAAGAAGATAATGGATTAATTATTTTGCTTTCAAAAGAAGAGCGAAAGATTGCTATTAATCCCGGTTATGGCTTAGAGGATCGATTAACTGCTGGAATTGGTGGAGAAATAATTAGAAACATTATCGTTCCAGAATTTAAAGCTGGAAGTTATTATAATGGTTTAAACAAAGGTACTGATGCGATTTTTGATGTCTTTAAAGGAAAATACAAAGGCACACGAATTACTGATAAAAATGACGGAGGATTTTTACCCATTTTAATTTTTATTATAATTTTTATCGTCATAATCTCAATAATTTCTCGAAATAAAGGTGGAAACTCTGGCAATAATTCTGGAGGACCAAGTTTACTAGATATTATAATTCTAAGCAATTTAGGAAGGAGCGGCGGAAGCGATTTTGGAGGTTCATCTGGCGGTGGATTTTCTGGCGGTGGTGGCTTTGGCGGAGGTTTTGGCGGTGGCGGTTTCTCTGGAGGTGGCTCTAGTGGCGGTTGGTAAAAGTCAAAATAAAATATATTTAAATAAAAAATGCCTTCAGAGATTGAAGGCATTTTTATTTTTTAGTACCACATCATTCCACCAGATTTTTTTTCTTTTCCGGCAAATTTTTCTAGTTTGTAAGTTAGTGAAAACATTACGTATCGCTTTAAAACTATATTTTCTTCATCTCTTATTGATGTAGCACTTATCGTTCTTGTAGCGCTTTGGTTTTGATTTAACATATCATAAACCTTTACTTTCGCCATTAGTTTCTTTTCGAAAAAACTGTAGGACAAACTAGTGTTCCATAAGTAGAAATCTTTCTTGAATCCGTCAGCAATATTAGAGTTGTAGGTATATCCAAAATCGTTTCCGAAAGTCCAATTTTTAGGCCAATAACTTGTTACTTGCACATTAAATTTATGCGTGTAATTAGAAGCTGATTCAATAATGTAATTAGTAAAATTTGATTTATTGTATGAATAATTGTACGATGGATTTATGGTTAACAATTCGCCATAATCATAAGTAAGGCTTACTCTTGGAGAAAAGCTATACGTTTTTGCATTATATAATTCGCCGTCTGTATATCCTTTAGACAATCCAAAATTATTGTTCAATCTTAGTTCATATCTAAATTTGTGAGCGTCTTTTTTCATAGACTTATTCCAATAAACACCAAACCATGAATTGTAAGTTCCAGAAACATTGTCGTAGGTTGTGGTTCTCTTTCTGTTATTATCGTAAGTTGTTGAAGAAACTATTTGGTTGTCATAAAAATTTCCTCCAGTATATACACCATATCCAGATCGTGTGGCATAATCAAAATCTCTGTAGGAGAAATAAATACCATGATTTTTATTTAAATCAAGATTAGGATTTCCGATAAATGTATTCAACGGATTGGCCAAATCTTCTACTGGCAACACTTGTTTCGCCGAAGGAAGACTATAAGAATAGTTGTAATTAATCCAAATGTTTTTAGATTTTGAAAATCTGTATCCACCATAAGCACTTACATAAGGTAAAACAAAATCTTTATTCAAATTAGTTTTTACATTTAAATAATCAGAATCATTGTCAAAATTGATAATTGTCGTTCCTGCATTTACGGATAAATTCATTTTTTTACTGTTCAATGAAATTCCGGTATTTGGTGTTACTGTTCTTTCTAATGAATTAAAAACATTTGATAATTCATCATTAATTATTGAATACGATTGTGAAGTAGAGTCAAAATCAAAAGAGTTTCTTCTGTCTTTTTTGCTGTCAACTTTATATTCCAAACCAAGTTTTACTTGAAGCGAATCGGTTACTGGTTGATAAAATTCGAGTTCTGTTCTATAATTTGCACTATTATTTTTGGAATTATTTAACTGATTCCGAGTATCATCTGGCAGTAAATTTTGATAAAAAACAGTATTAGATTTTATGTATTCATCTTCTTTAGTAGTTCCGTTTTCATTTTCAAAAACCAAACTCAAATATTTACCTTTTCTTTTAAAAGATTTAGTAAAGGATAAAGTATTAGAAAAACTGCTTGTGTTATTTTCATAAAAATTATCAGAATTACTTTGGTTCAAAAGTGAATTATCTGCGCCATAAGAAGACTGTGACGATATATTTTTATTCCTATTATTAGATTTTGTAAAGTTAGGTTCAATAGTTAAGGTTGTTGTTGAATCAATTTTATATTCAAAAACCGATGTTGCATTATGAACATACCTATCTTCGTTTGTACTTGAATTGGAATTAGTAGTAAAATTACCTGATGGCAAAAAGTTAATTTGACTTGTTCTATTATTATTTTTGGTGTTGGCTCCAGAATAAAAATAACTAGCAGACGTTTCAACATTTTTAACCCATTCATCAGAATAGTTTATTCCAACTAAATTAGATTGTGTAATACCATTACCACTACCAAAGCGTCTTCCATTAATTCCGAAAGAACCATTGTCATTAAACCACACATTTCTATTTCTTCCGCCGCCCATATTATCAAAAACTTCGTCCATAGAAAAACCTGTAGAATTGATATTATTGGAAGATGCTAGCACACTTATTTTCCGTTTGTTCTTGAAATAATTAATTAATGTACTGCTTTCATACCGTTTATCTGAACCATAACCACCCATAAATTTTCCAAAGAAACCTTTGTTTTTATCTTCATCAATAGTCAAGTTTATACTAGCATTATTAGAGCTTGAAGCCGCGCCTGTTTGTTCTTCTTTTTTAGTTTTAGTATCGGTTACTTGAACTTTATTGATAATATCCGAAGGTAAATTCTGAAGTGCTATTTTTCCATCTTTATCAAAAAATGGTTTACCGTTTACAAGAATTTGATTTACTTCTTTTCCGTTTACTGTTATTTTTCCTTCAGCATCGATTTCTACACCAGGTAACTGTTTTAAAAGTGTTTCAACATTAGCATCTGGACGCACTTTGAACGACGAGACATTAAACTCTAATGTATCTTTTTTAATTCTAATTGGTGGTGCTTCACTTTTTACTACAACCTCGTCTAAATTAGTAACTGCTTGTTTTAAAACAATTGTTCCAAAATCTTTATCAGCATCAATCGATTGCAAATTAATTTTATAATCTTCATAAGTTACAAAGGAAACTTTTAGGTAAACCGATTTATCCATTTTTTTAATTTTGAAATCAAATTTTTTGGGTAGACATGATTAGTAAATGTAGCTTGTTCAGAAAATTTGTTTGATA
>JAIEMH010000144.1 GCA_019752245.1 Flavobacteriaceae bacterium | reverse complement strand
GGTTGCTGGCCATTTAGTAGCGTGGTTGATGAGATGAAAATTTATAATTATGGTCTTTCAGCGGATGATGTTAATGAGGACATGAGCACTGGCAGCGATAACGGTAATGGAAACTTTTTCTATCTGAAATTTTAGAAATTATTTCAGGAAATTCCATAACCTTTTTAGCTTCAATATCCGAAATGTAAACAGGTATTCCTTTAGATTGAAGATAGTTAGCGACAGTAGTTTTTCCGCTACCAATCCCTCCAGTTAAGCCAATAATCTTTGTTTTCTTTATTACAGGTTCAACAATTTTTTGAATTGGTGTTACAAGTTTATCAACTACTTTTTCAACTGATTTTTGAATTTGAATAGTGTTTTGTTTTTCTGTAATTATGCTTTTCTGTTCAAACTGTTGTTCATCATTTATTTTAAAAAATAATTCTGGAAAAGCATCTTGCGGTTTTTTTCTTAGAACGTTAATTTTAAAATAAGATTTTAAGAAACCTATTCCGTATCCAAAAAATTGTTTCCAAACGGCTACAATTGATAAAAATCCGATGATAGGATTTCTATTTTGAATACTTGAAACTATAAAAATAACAACAAAATAAAAAAAGTAAAATTTTAAAAACCAATCAAATAAAACAAAAACCAACACTAAGGAAATTATAAACCCAATAACAAATAACGAAGGAAACCAAAAAGTTACTTTTTTATATTCGGGATACCAAGAATTTAGAATTGGTCGTGCTTTTCCAAATTTTGATACTTGAACACTAAATTTATCCCAATCTATTCTTCTTTTGTGATAAACAAATGCATTTGTGAACAATCTAGTTTCAAATCCTAATTTCCATAATCTGATGGATAAATCTGGATCTTCACCTGGATGAATATTCCCGAAACCATTGGATGCTTCAAAAGCTTTTTTAGAAATTCCCATATTGAAACTTCTAGGTTGAAATTTATTAATTTTTTCAGATCCACCGCGAATTCCTCCGGTAGTTAAAAAAGAAGTCATGGCAAAATTAATTGCTTTTTGAATGTTAGAAAACGACTTTAATGCGTTATCTGGCCCACCAAAACAGTCAACAAAATTTGATTTAAGTTCCTTATCAACTTCTATTAAATATTGGTTTGGAATGATACAATCGGAATCAAAAATAATAAAATAGTCTCCTTTTGCTTTTTTCATTCCAAAATTTCTAGAATCTCCTGGTCCAGAATTAGCCTTAAAGTAATAGGAAATAGTAAGCTTATTGGCATATTTTAAAACGGTATCTTCACATGTAATGGTAGAACCATCTTCTACTATAACAATTTCAAAATTATTGGTGTAAGTAGTTAAAAGCAAACTTTCAAGTAGTTCGTTTATTTCATCGGGTCTATTGTAGACTGGTATAATAATTGAAAAATACATCTAAAAAAATTTTAGCAAATATACTCTTTCTAAAAAAGAAAAGTCCCGCCGAAGCAGGACTTTTTATTTAATTCAAAATAGTAAACTTATTGTTTAATGACTTTGATAGTTTTAATTTGATTATCTGAAGTTACTTTTACTAAATAAGTTCCAGATGGAAGTCGTGACATATCAATTTGACTTTCTGTAGCATTTACAGATTTCAAAATTACTTCTTGACCTAAAAGATTAATTATTTGAACTTTAGTAATACTTTGAGAATAAGATAAGTTCAATACATCTTTCACTGGGTTAGGATAATATGTAAAGTTAGCATTATCAAAAGTACTATTGGCCAAAGAAGCATCATAAGCAGAAACTTGGAATTGTCCAATAGTTCCTCCTCCATATTCCCATACATTTACATACAAAACTTCACCTGGAGTTCTACCTGTTAAAGATACTAAAGAGAATAATCCACTTGCAGAAGTATCATCATCACAAGAAACTAACGCTAAGTTTGAACAGTTTCCACTATAAACAGCCATACCTGTATCTGTAATTGGGCTTCCGTTAGCTGGATTAGATTCAATTTTAATATTTCCAGAAGCAGGAACTGTTACAGAATACCAAACATCACCACCAGCATAACTAGCACATCCTGGTGCTGGAGCAGCTGAATCGGTTGCAGCAGCATTTGTTCCAGTAACTGGGTAATCGGCAAACACACCGCCAGCAGTTAATGCAATTGCACCTGAGCAATTATCATTTAAAGGTGGAATAGCTGCAGTAGTAAATGTATATGGTCCAGTCCATAAACTAGTTCCATTGCCAGCACAATCCGCTTGAACATAAAATTCATAAGCTGTTGAAGGTAATAAACCTGAAGCAACAAATGGACTAGAAACGCTAGGATTAGAAGGAGCACCAGTTGGAGCGCCACTACCAGAAGTAGTTAAATGCAAGTTCCATGCTGTTTCAGCACAACCAATATTCCAAGTTAAATTAGCAGAATTTGAAGTAATATTTGAAGCGCTTAAATTTGAAGGTTGAGGACAAGCAACAGCTGCCGCAATAGTTACATCATAATCTTCTGTTTCACCCCAACCATAATTAGCACAAGGGTCAATATTAATACCATTTGTATTCCATACATCTCTTACTCTCATTCTGTGCAACCCTAATGCTGGACTACAAGAAAGTGTAATATTAAAAGTAGCTGTTCCGTTTCCTGCAATACTTGTAGTTGTATAACCAACTTTTTCTGATGCTTCAAAAATAAAGTTGTCATTATAATCAATCCAAACCGCTACATTTTGACCTCCAAAAGCCCCAACTGTTACTGCAACAGTATAACTATTTCCTGCTTGTAAAGTAGCAGTATTTGAAGCTGGTGGTGAAGTAAAATAAGTATATGAAGAACCTCCAGCAGTAGTACCTGAATTATTTGCTAAAGTAGTACCTGAAATTTGAATATTAGAAATTAAATCGCCATCAGAAGTACCAAATGTGTAAGTTGGAGTACAATAACAAAGAACCGTTACAGTTACAGGCAATCTATTTAAACTTTCGCAACCATTAACATTTTGAGAAGCATAATATGTTATACCATTTACTAAAGTAGTAGTAGAAGCTAAAGCATTTCCTCCTGTTGAAGCATCGTACCACACAATGTTTGTTCCTGTTGCTTGGAGAGAAGCAACAGTGCCATTACAATAGGTTTGAGATACATTTCCATTTGGAGCTGCAGTTGCTGCAATATTTAAAGTTAATTCTGCAATGCTATAACATCCATTTGCATTTTCAACTCTAACAAAGATAGTTTGACCATTTGTTCCATTAAAAGCAGTAGGGTTTGCTACTGCATTAGTATTTGCTTCAGCATCAAATAAATCTATAAAATAATTAAATGTAACATTTGTTTCTGATGAAATAGAATTATTAGCAGAAGTTAAATTAAATGAAGCAACGCCTGAACCATTATCACATGCAGTCAATGAAGTATTTGTAGTAACTGGAAAAGAAGAAACTATAACATTAACAGCAAGTCTACTAAAGCTTTCACAATTTAAAGTTTGTGATGCATAATACATACCAGAAACTAAATTAGTGTTTGACGCTAAAGCTGTTCCTCCTGTTGAATTTGAATACCATTTAATAGCAGTTCCATTTGCATACAAATCTCCTACTGTTGCTGCACTACAAAATATTTGAGTTGCATCTCCTGTTGGAGCTGGAGTAGTTGAAGGACAATCAAATGCAGAAACTTGAAACTGACCATAAGGAGTCGCTCCACCGTATTTCCAAACTAAAACATATAACAATTCTCCGGGAGTTCTGCCTGTTAAAGATATTGAAGAGAAAGCTGTAACTCCATCATCATTGCATGCTACAAGAGATAATCCTGTACATGTTCCGCTATATACAGCTAAACCAGTATCTGTAATTGGACTACCCGTTACTTGTCCTGTTTGTATAGTTACATTTCCAGAAATTGGCACATTAACCTTAAACCAAACATCACCTCCTGAATAACTTCCACAACCTGGAGCTGGAGCAGCAGAATTTGTTGAAGAAACATTTGAAGCAGTAATAGCATTTGAAGCAAAATTATTTCCAACCATAAGCGACAAAGCACCAGCACAATCATCGTTTACAGGTGCTGTTGTAAATAAATATGCACCAGTCCAAAGACTAGTTCCATTTGTTAAACAATCGGCACTAACATAAAAGTCATATGATGTTCCTGGAGTTAATCCTGTTACAACAAATGGATTTCCAACATTATAATATGTTGCTGTTGTAGTTGGTGCTGGACCACCAGCTGTTGTAACATAAACATTCCATGATGTTTCTGTACAACCACTTGTCCATCCTAATGTAGCAGATGTTGTTGTAACATTAGTAGTGAAAATTCCTGATGGTTGTGGACATGCAACAGCTGCTGAAATTGTTATATCATAATCTTCTGTTTCACCATAACCATAATTCGCACAAGGATCTATATTTATACCCGAAGTATTCCAAACATCTCTAACTCTCATTCTATGTGTTCCAAGTGGTGGATTACATGCTAGTATTATTGAAAAAGATGCAGAACCATTGCCCGCGATTGATCCTTGAGAATAACCAACTCTTTCTGATGTAGTAAAAATACCATCATCATTATAATCAATCCAAACTGCCACATTTTGACCTCCAAAAGTTCCAACTGATACATTTACATTATAAGTTGAACCAGCTTGAAGCACACCAGTATAATTTGGCGAACCTGTAAAGTAAGTGTATGCTGGATTTGTTGGAGCTGTACCTGAATTATTAGCTAAATTTGTTCCTGATATACTAATATTTGATATTAAATCACCATCCGTTTTTCCAGTTGTATAGTTTGGAATACAATAACAATTTAAAGGACTATTCATCCCTATCATGATTGGTGTACTGGTTGTACTCATTCCAGATGCAGTACAAGATACAATACATTGATAATATGTTGAAGTAGTTTGACTAGTTGTATATGTGGGATCTGTAGAAATTCCTGAAGCATTTGAATAAGCAACTCCGTTAGCAGAAGTTTGCCATTGGTAAGTAACACCCGAACCCGAAATACTATTCTGTAGAGAAAGTCCAAAACTTACACCGCTACATGCTGAAGCAGTACTTGAAATAGTATTTCCTGGTGTTGGAGTTCCTGAACAAGAAGATGGTGGCGTCCACGCAAAAGTTAAACCAGAAGCTGGAAAAATAGTATTTGACAATAACACTGTATTTGTAGCTAAAGTACTTGCTGTTGTGGCTGACCAATCAGTCGCCGTTGTTCTCGAGCTAAAATTTGTAGCAGGAGAATTTGGATTAGCTCTTAAACCGCAGTCAGCTGTCGTTGAAGTCGCATTATTAGTCATAGTACCATAAACAATCTCTACAACATTTGTTGTTTGATATAATTTAATTTGAAAATTATATGAATCACCAACTGCTAAATATTTAGCATAATTTTTCCATTGAATAACCAGAACCTGATTTGGTGAAGTTCCTTGCAATTCATACCTTATTTCTCCACCTGTTTGAGACATTAAATCTCTTGTAAAAGCAGAAATTCTTGCCACAAGTGTATTAGAAACTGTTGTACTTGTTGAAGATAATGGTGTATAAGATGAAGTAGTATTCATATCTACAGATGGAGTCAATAATGATGATCCTAGAGATATCCAACCATTTGCATTCACACCAAAACGATCATAAACATAACCATTATAGTTAAAATTAAAACCAATTGGCAAACCAACTCCAGTAAAACTACTGCCACCTGCAGGAGTTGATGGATCTAAAAACCTTTGATCATCTGAAGTAGTTGATCCAAGAATTGTACCTCCAGAAATAGCAGAAAATCCAGCATTACTTTGTGAAAAAGCATATTGAGATAGATTTTGGCTATAACCTAAATGATACAAACAAAAAAATAAAAATAAAAAATAAGTATTTTTCTTCATGTTTAAAAAATTAAGTTAAGATTATAAAATTAAACAAAAAAAGCTCACAATATAATTGTGAGCTTTTAAATCTTTATTTTTTTATAAAATTATTTTATACTTGGAACTAAAATCATTTCATTTGAATCAGCATTATAGTCTACACCTTCAAAATCAAATCCAAATAAATTTAAAAAATCGTGCTTATATCCAGCTAAATCGCCTATTTGAGATAATGTCTCTGTCGTTGCTTCTAACCACAATTTGGCAACTTCAGCTTGAACATCGTCACGCATTTCCCAATCATCAATTCTAATTCTTCCTTCTGAATCTGTTGGAACATCCTTTCCAGTATACAATCTTTGGCTGTATAATCTTTGAATTTGTTCTATACAGCCTTCATGAATCCCTTCAGCTTTCATAATTTTATATAATAATGAAATATAAAGCGGTATTACAGGTATTGCAGAACTTGCTTGTGTAACCAATGCTTTATTAACAGAAACATAAGCTTTTCCTTGAATATCTTTTAAGCTATCTGTAATAGTAAAAGCAGTTGCTTCAAGATGATCTTTAGCTCTTCCAATAGTTCCTTTTCTGTAAACAGCTTCTGTAACTGCTGGTCCTATATATGAATAGGCAATTGTTGTTGCTCCATTTGCCAATAAGTTTTCTGCTTTTAAAGCATCAATCCACATCGACCAATCTTCACCACCCATTACTACAACTGTATTATCGATGTCTTCCTGAGTTGCAGGTTCTATTGAAACCTGAGTAACATTTCCTGTATGAAAATCTACCGTTTTATTGGTAAAAGTTCCTCCAATTGGCTTTAATGTAGAACGATGTAAAACACCAGTTTCTGGATGCATTCTAACAGGAGAAGCCAAGCTATAAATAATTAAGTCAATTTGACCTAAATCGGCTTTTATTAAATCTATTGTTTGCTGTTTTACTTCTTTAGAAAAAGCATCACCATTGATACTCTTTGCATATAAACCTGCTTTTGTAGCTTCTTGTTCAAATGCTGCCGAATTATACCATCCAGGCGAAGCAGTTTTCCCTTCTGTTGGTGGTTTTTCAAAGAAAACACCTATTGTTGAAGCATCACAACCAAAAGCACTTGATATTCTAGATGCCAAACCAAAACCTGTAGATGCGCCAATAACTAAAACTCTCTTTGCACCATCAATTTTACCTTTTGATTTTACGTATTCAATTTGATTTTTTACGCTTTGTTCACAACCTTTTGGGTGAGCTGTCAAACAAATAAAGCCGCGGATTCTTGGTTCTATAATCATTTTATTCGATTTTAATTTTTAGATATTTGATACTAACTTTGAAGGAAAATACCTTTTACAAATATAATTCATTTTTTTAGTTGAGCAATTCCTTTGCATGATTTAAGGCCGAAACTGAAATAGTAGAACCCGAAAGCATTTGTGCAATTTCTATAACTCGTTCATGGGCAGTCAATAACTTTAACTCCGAATGTGTTTGATTGTCTTTAATACTTTTAAACACTTTGAAATGCTCTTTTCCTTTTCCAGCTATTTGAGGTAAATGAGTTATTGACAAAACCTGCATATTCTTACTCATTTGCTTCATGATTTCGCCCATTTTATTAGCAATTTCGCCCGAAACACCAGTGTCAATTTCGTCAAAAATAATAGTAGGAAGATTAGAATATTGTGACAAAACCGATTTTACTGCAAGCATAATTCTAGACATTTCACCACCAGACGCCACTTTTTTCAATAATCCAAAATCGGAACCTTTATTCGCTGAAAACAAAAATTGAATTTCGTCTTTTCCGTTAGGATAAAACTCCTCTTTGGCGGTTAACTGAATATTAAACCTAGCATTTGCCATACCTAATAGTTCAAGAATTTGAGCTAGTTTATCTGTTAAAACAGGAATAGCTTCTACCCTTTTCTTATTAATTTTTGTTGCAAAATCGTTGAGTAATTTTTCAATTTCAGAAATTGATTTTTGCATAGAACCAATTTCAGATTCTAAAGTTGTAACCGAAACAACTTTATTATCTAAATCGTTTTTAATTACTAACAATTCATCAACTGAATTTACTTGATGCTTTTTTTGCAATGAATAAATCAATTGTAGCTTTTGATTTGTCAATTCTAACTCTTCTGGATTAGAAAAAATACCTTCTGAAACTTGTGTAAGTTCTTTTTCTATATCGTCAAATTCTATTAATACACTAGAAATTCTTTCGAATAACTGATTATATTCTGGTGAAAAACCAGCTATTTTTTGAAATGAAAGTTTTATTTCTTTTAAGTTTTCTAAAACTCCAAACTGCTCTTCATTAGCAATAGCAAGAGATTTTATAATGTTTTCTTTTATAAATTCAACATTATTTAATTTCTCATACTGGGTTTCTAATATTTCTTGATCTCCAGATTTTAAATT
>JAIEMH010000251.1 GCA_019752245.1 Flavobacteriaceae bacterium | reverse complement strand
CTTTCTAAATTAGTCACAAAATTTTCATACAACGGAATCGCTATTTCTGGTTTTGCAGCTTTTATATAAGATGGTCTGTTTCCTTTTTTAGTCAGTGCGTGAAGTGTAAATTGACTTACAACAATTGCATCGCCATTAATGTCTTTTAAGGAAAGATTCATAACCTCATTTTCATCAGCAAAAATTCTAAGATTAACAATTTTTGAGCTTAACCATCTTATATCTTCTTGAGAATCTAATTCTTCAATACCAATTAAAATTAATAAACCAAGACCTATATTGGCTACTTTACTTCCGTCAATAGTGACTGAAGCTTGAGAAACCCTTTGAATTACTGCTTTCATCTAAAATACAGGTTTTTATTTTTTTGAATTGGAGTTAAATTTCAACTCCACGATTCAAATATAAATATATTACTGAAAACTATTTTACGGTTTCCCGTAATTCTGAGGATTATTAAAAAAAATTTAAAAATGAACTAAATTACATTTCAGCTTCTTTTCATTTTATAGTTAGTAATTCCTACTTATTCCTCGTTTCATCACTGGCAATCCTGTCTTCATTGTAAATATCTTGTCGGTAATTTTCATCGTCACCTTCTAATATTTTTAGGTAACTATTATAACGTGTCCAAGAAATTTTATCTTCTTCTAATGCTTGTTTTATAGCGCATTTAGGTTCTTCTTTGTGCAAACAATTGTTGAATTTGCATTGGTCTTTCAGCTTAAAAAACTCTGGAAAATATCCGCTAATTTCTTCTTTTTCCATGTCTACAATTCCGAAACCTTTTATTCCAGGCGTATCAATAATTTTGGCTCCAAATGATAAATCATACATTTCAGCAAAAGTGGTTGTATGTTGACCTTGCATGCTTTGTTCCGAAATAGTTTTAGTTTTTAAATGTAAACTTGGTTCTAAAGCATTAACTAAAGTTGATTTACCAACGCCAGAATGACCAGAAAACATGGTTGTTTTGCCAATCATCATCTCTTTTAATTCTTCTATTCCTTTTCCTTCTGTTGAAGAAACTCGCAAACATTTGTATCCTATTTCTTGATAAACATGTTGCATATACAATTGTTCGTCAAGTGTAACATCGTCTAAAGTATCAATTTTATTAAAAACCAAAATAGTTTCTATACCATAGGCTTCAGCAGTTACAAGAAATCGATCAATAAAATTGAAGGTTGTAGGAGGATTATTAACTGTTATCAATAAAAAAACGTAATCTAAATTGGAAGCAATAATGTGCATTTGATGTGAAAGATTAACCGATTTTCTTACGATGTAATTTTTTCTATCATGTATATTATTGATAACTCCTGTAGTAGTATCTGAAGATTCATCTAATTCATAATCTACAACATCACCAACGGAGATCGGATTGGTGCTTTTAATTCCTTTAATTCGGAATTTTCCTTTGATACGGCATTCCATAAAATCACCTTGCAATGATTTCACTGTGTACCAACTACCTGTAGATTTATATACGATTCCTGTCATTGTGCAAATTTACAATTTTAGTTTCAAACCATCGGAATGAGATTTGAATTTTTAAAAATAAAAAAAGACCGTTCAAATTAATGAACAGTCTTTTGAAAAATTTATAACTCCAAAATTAGTATTTGTAAGCAAGTCCTTTTTTAATGTTTTGAGATCCGCCTAAACCATTTGAAGTAGCTCCAACTGTAGATTTATCAGCTGTTTGTAGAATAAAAGGACACACCATTTCAGCTGCTGCCATTTTTAATTTCTTCTCGGCTTTTTTATCACCTGTATTTCCTGTATGATAATTAATCAGACCAGTTTTCCCTCTTACTTCACCCACTTTTTTAAGTCCTGATACATATGCAATATCCTCAACAATTTGAACTTTTTCCCAGTCTTCTTCAGAACTAACAACAATTTTCTCAGTAACTTGTTCAACACGACCACTTTTTCCATATACAATTTTTTCTACTGCATATTTACTAATTGTGTTTTCAGCATCTTCACCATCATATTTAAAAATAATAGTGAATTCTTCAAGTTTAATCACTTTTCCATTTACAACTTCACCATTGTGCTTTGTAATTACATCAACTTGTGCTAATAAAGTGTTCGTTCCGAAAACCAATACAAGCAATAAAATAATTTTTTTCATAAAATAATAATTTAGAGGTTATTTATTTTGCAATAATACAAAAAAACCAAAAAAAAATATAGGTTTAGAAAAATTGAATAGCAATAAACTTTAAGAATTAATAATTTTTTCTTGATGACTAATACTTTCTTGGTGAATTGCTTTGAATAATTTAAGAATAAATTCTTCGCTCAAGCCTTTTTCTTCACCGTCAAGAATCATTTTACCTAGAATTTCATTCCATCTTTTATTTTGTAGTACAGCTACATTTTTGGCTTTTTTTAATGCCCCAATTTGTTCGGCTACTTTCATTCTATTTCCTAAAATCTCCAACAATTTGGCATCGGCAATATCAATATTAGCTCGAAGTTTTATCATTTCTGTATTAAAATCTTCTTCGTTAGACGATGTTTTTTTGACCTTTAAATCTTCAAAAATTTGTTTCAAAACTGTTGGCGTAACTTGTTGTGCTGCATCGCTCCAAGCATTATCTGGATCGGTATGCGTTTCAATAATTAGTCCATCATAGTTCAAATCTAAAGCTTGTTGCGACACTTCTTGAATCATATCTCTACGACCAGTAATGTGCGACGGATCACAAATCAGAGGCAAATCTGGAAATTTACTTTGTAACTCAATAGCAATTTGCCATTCTGGAATGTTTCTGTATTTAGTTTTTTCATAAGTAGAAAAACCTCTGTGAATAACTCCTAATTTCTTGATTCCAGCATTGTACAAACGTTCAACGCCTCCAATCCACAAAGCTAAATCTGGATTTACTGGATTTTTTACCAATACAATTTTATCTGTATTTTGTAAAGCATCAGCAATTTCTTGAACTGCAAATGGGTTTACAGTAGTTCTGGCACCAATCCACAAAACATCAATATCGTGTTCTAACGCTAATTTTACGTGAGCCGCATTTGCAACTTCGGTTGCCATTAACAAACCTGTTTCGGCTTTGGCTTTTTGCAACCATTTTAGTCCAATAGCACCAACACCTTCAAATCCTCCAGGACGTGTTCTTGGTTTCCAAATTCCAGCTCTAAAAATTGACACATCCGAATTTTTTAATTCGTGAGCGATTTTCAATACTTGTTCTTCTGTTTCTGCACTACAAGGTCCAGCAATTACCAGCGGATGCGTTAAATTGAAATCATTTAACCACGTTCTCATTTCTTTTTTATTTTCCATTTTTGATTGTATATTGTATAATGTATTATTGTAAAATGTAAAAGCTTTGAGCGATATACAGTTTACAATTTTACAGTATACATTTATTTTAATATCTCTTTAATTCTATTAGTATTCTGCATTTCGTTATAAACTTCTTCGTAGTTATCGTTTTCTAATAATTCTTTAAAATGCGTTAAATTCTGAATGTACTCTTCTAACGATTTTACCACTTGTTTTTTGTTTTGTTTAAAAATTGGTGTCCACATTGCTGGTGAACTTTTAGCTAAACGAACCGTACTTTCAAATCCCGAACCTGCCATGTCAAAAATATCTTGCTCGTCTTTTTCTTTCTCAATTACTGTTTTTCCTAGCATAAACGAACTTATATGTGACAAATGCGAAACATAAGCAATGTGTTTATCATGCGATTTCGGATCCATATAACGAATTCGCATTCCGAGTTTTTTGAACAAATCCATTGCCGTTTCTTGCAATTTGAATGTTGTTTTTTCGACTTCACAAATGATGTTAGTTTTTCCTTCAAACAATCCTTTTATAGCGGCTTTTGGTCCAGAAAACTCAGTTCCAGCAATTGGATGACATGCTAAAAAATTTCTTCTTTTCGGATGATTTTTAATCGCTTCGCAAATTGGAAATTTAGTTGAACCAACATCAAAAACCAAAGTTTGTTCTCCAATTGAATCTAAAATGTTTGGCAAAATTACTAAACCAACATCAACTGGAACAGAAACAATTACCAAATCTGCGTTAATTAAATCATTTTCAGATGCTTTTTCATCTATTAATTCAAGTTGAATTGCTTCATCCAAATGGTTTTCGTTGGCATCAATTCCGAAAATGGTTGCATCATCATAAATTGATTTTATGTCTAATGCCATCGAACCGCCGATTAATCCAATTCCTATTATAAATACTTTCATAACTAAAATCTTTTTATTGCTTCAAGAATATTTTTTTCTTTCACACACAATGAAAATCTAATATATCCTTCACCGTTGCTTCCAAATATTGTTCCTGGTGTTATAAAAATATGCTTTTCATATAACAAATTATCAATGAATTCTTCCGATTGAATTCCAGCTGATAATTTTGCCCAAACAAATAATCCAACCGAATTTTTATCGAACGTACATCCTAATTTTTCTGCCAATTGAAAGATTAAATTTCGTCTTTTTGTATAAATTTCATTCTGACTTTCAAACCAATCTTTTCCTAATTTCAATGCTTCAATAGCGCCTTTTTGAATTCCGTAGAACATTCCCGAATCCATATTACTTTTTACTTTTAGAACGGCATCGATAAATTTTGAATTTCCCAAAACCATTCCGACGCGCCAACCTGCCATATTGAAGGTTTTGCTCAATGAATTTAATTCTAAAGAAATTTCTTTTGCTCCTTCAACTTGTAAAATTGATATCGGATTATCATTTAAAACAAAACTGTATGGATTGTCATTTACAATTAAAATATGATGTTTTTTCCCAAAATCAATTAGTTTTTTATACAATTCTAAAGTTCCGTTTGCGCCTGTTGGCATATGCGGATAACAAACCCACATTAACTTTACTTTTGATAAATCCGTTTTTTCTAATGCTTCAAAATCGGGTTGCCAATTGTTGTCTTCTTTTAAATCATAAAAAACTGCTTTTGCCTGTACCAATTCGGTTACAGAAGCATAAGTTGGATAACCTGGATTTGGAATTAATACTTCATCGCCTTCATTCAAAAAAGCTAATGAAATATGCATAATTCCTTCTTTAGAACCCATTAATGGCAACATTTCTACATTAAAATCTAAATCAACATCAAATTGATTTTTATAGAAATTAGCAAAACCTTGACGCAATTCTGGCAATCCTTGATAACTTTGATATTCGTGCGCTTTGTCATCAAACATTGCGTTTTGAATGGCTTCAATAACAGAAGAATGTGGCGCCAAATCTGGACTTCCAATTCCCATATTAATAATTGGTTTTCCTTCGGACATAAGTTGTCTTACTTCTTTCAATTTTCTTGAGAAGTAGTATTCTTGAACGGTTTCTAATCTTTTTGCTGTTGTAATCATATTTTTTAATGTCAATATCAAATTTCAATTTTGAACTTTGTTATTGCAATTGATTTTTGTTGTTGAATTTTGCTATTGCTTTTTGCTCTTGTATTCTCCTAAAACCTTAAAATGATTGGTCATGATTTGTAAAATTTTGGTCGCTTTTTCATAATGTTTGTACTTTTCAAAAACTACATCTACAAAAAATGAATATTGAAAAGGTGTTTCTATTATTGGCATTGACTGAATTTTGGTTAGGTTTAATTTACAATTCGTCATCACGTTTAAAACTGTTGCCAAACTTCCTGGCGTGTCGTCTAATTCAAATTTCAATGATGCTTTGTTGATTTCTTCTTTTGGCACACGACTTTCTTCTTTACTCAAAATAAAAAATCGGGTCATGTTATTGTTAACAGTTTGAATTTCGGGCGCAATTATATTTAAATCATACATTTCTGCTGCTACTTTACTTCCAATTGCTGCAATATTTTTTAATTGATTTTGATGAATTCTTCTTGCTGTTTCGGCTGTATCTTTATCTTCAACTAATTTAATCTGCGGATGCTTTTTCAAGAAATCCATACATTGCAATAATGCCATTGGATGCGAATGTACTTCTTGAATTTCTTCCAATTTTTGTCCGTTTAGAACCATTAAATTTTGAATAATATCTAAATAATATTCGCCAATAATGTGCAAGTTATTCTTGTCAATTAAGGCGTAATTTGGAATTATTGAACCTGCAATAGAATTTTCAATTGCCATTACGGCCAATTCCGATTTGTTATTTAAGATGCTATCAACTAGCACTTCAAACGACAAACATTCGTCAAGCTCAACATTTTCTTGAAAATATTCTAGAGCAACTTGATGATGAAACGATCCTTCAATTCCTTGTATGGCTACTTTTTCTTTCATTTTGGTCAAAAAAAAATCCCGATTTGCATCGGGATTGAATATTTATGTTTTTATATAAATTACTTCTTTACATAACACAATAACAATCCCTGTTTCTTCCAAAAAAAGAAATAAGAAAAATTGTTATAATATGTAGCGAAAATTGTGCTCATTGTTGTTTTTATGTTTTGCTAAAGTAGAAAATTAAAGTTTAGGTTTTACAAAAAATATTAAAAAAGTTACGGAAACGTTTTCGTGAAACTTAATTTTCTCTGAGCTTTTTAACTCTCGTTGGTGTATCAACTCCTTTAATAATAGATTCTGAACTGATGGCGATTGCTTTTATAATTTCGGTCATGTTATCCAAATCCAATGTAGAAACTTCATCACTCAACTGATGGTAATTGGCTTCAGAATCCATTTTGGAAGTTGAAATTGTATGCGCTGGAACTCCCAAAGCTGCTAATCTTGCATTGTCTGATCGGTAAAAAAGTTGTTCTCTTGGATACGGGTCTTCGTAGAAATTGAAATTGGAACCTTTTAAATTCTTTTGCAAAATAGTTCCAAAATCAGATTTTTCAAACCCTGTTATATAGGCTGAATTTTTATTCCATTTGCTTTCTGTTCCTATCATTTCTATGTTGAACATTGCCACAACTTTGTTGGCATTCATGTTTTTAGAGAAAAATCCAGAACCAAATCCACCAACTTCTTCACCTGTAAAGGTTACAAAAATAATGGTGCGCTCATTATTGTTTAACTCTTTAAAATATTTGGCTAAAGCAATAACTGCTGTAACTCCTGAAGCATCGTCATTGGCGCCATTGAATACTTTATCACTTTCAGAATCATCCATTCCTAAATGGTCAAAATGAGCAGAAAATATAACAAATTCATCTGGTTTAGATTTTCCAGGAAGTATTCCAATTACGTTGTTGGCCGATTTACCTTTAGCTATAAATTCTTGTTTGTAATTTTTTAAGTCATTAAAATACGATAGCCCAATTTTGGCAAATTCTTTTTCAATAAATACCGAAGCAGAATCTATTCCAGGAGTAAAAATCGCTCTTCCTTGCATTTTATCGGATGCTAATTCAGTTTCGATTCTTGTTACTTCTTCTTTTAGGATTTTTGGTTTGTCTTGAGCTTGAACCGACAATCCAAACACGAACAATAATAGAATTAGTTTTTTCATGAGTAATTTTAACTTTATAAGTAGTAAATATAGAAATGATATTTAAAAAAATAACTAATGTGGCGAGAAAAACAATAATTCAAAAATATTTCTGTTTACATTTGCTACAAATATCTAGTTATGTCAATAGAAGTTCAAAATATTTCGAAAAGTTATGGTGCTCAAAAAGCGCTAGATAATGTTTCATTTTCTGTAAAAAAAGGAGAAATTGTTGGTTTTCTTGGACCAAATGGTGCTGGAAAATCTACTTTAATGAAAATTTTGACGACTTATATCAATGCCGATGAAGGAAAAGCATCTGTAAACGGAAATGATGTAAATGAAAGCCAAAAAGCGGTACAACTTTCTGTAGGCTATTTGGCAGAACACAATCCGTTGTATTTGGATTTGTATGTTCGTGAATATTTAGAATTTAATGCTGATGTTTATAAAGTTGCAAAATCACGAATTGAAGAAGTAATTGAACTTACTGGATTATTGCCAGAAAGCCACAAAAAAATTGGTCAATTGTCTAAAGGATATCGTCAAAGAGTTGGATTGGCAACTGCATTATTACACAATCCTGATGTATTAATTTTGGATGAACCCACTACAGGTTTAGATCCAAATCAATTAGTAGAAATTAGAAATGTGATTAAAAACGTTGGAAAAAACAAAACCGTTTTTCTTTCTACACATATTATGCAAGAAGTTGAAGCCATTTGCGACAGAGTTATCATCATCAATAATGGAAAAATTGTAACCGATAAAAAACTTGACAAACTGGTTTCTGAAATTAAGGAACAAGTGATTGAAGTCGAATTTGATAAAAAAATAAATATTGAATTGTTTTCAAAATTGCCTGACTTAATAAAATATAAAAACACACACGACAACGTTTGGGAATTGACCTTTGAAACTGAAAATGATATGCGTTCGTCATTGTTTGACTTTGCACAAGAAAACGGATTGAAAACACT
>JAIEMH010000136.1 GCA_019752245.1 Flavobacteriaceae bacterium | reverse complement strand
AGGTTCAAAATAAATCAATCCAACGACAAGCGAAATTATGGAAATAGTAGTTTGCGCCTGACCTAAAACATTCGACATCAAATCTACACGTCCGGCAGTTTGTGTTCGCGCTCTGTCAAGTTTATCATAAAATTCAGAATTTTCTAATAAACTGATGTCTATTTCATTCGTCTTTTTGATGATTTTAACCGAACTGTTGATGTTGTATTGATCGCCAAGAATTCCGTCGGTTAGCGAAATAGCACGACCAACTAAATCGGAAAGTACAACCAATCCAAACTCCAAAGCAACGAATTTCCAAAGTCTGGAATAATCAGTTTCTCCGTGTGATGTGATCTTAATTATAGCATCAATTATGATTTTTCCAACCCACAAAATCGCAACTGGTAACAACGCAGCAACCAACCTGCAGAAAGCCGACGCCAGAAATAATTTCTTATTGGTGCGCCAAATTTCCTTAAAAAAACGAGGTATAAACGAAAGCGAACCGAAAGAAGTTCTAAATCCGATTTTTTGATTGTCGTTTAAGGATTTGGGTTGCGTTCTTGCCATTCTTTTCAGTATTCAGTAATAAGTATTTAGTGTTCAGTATTTTGTAACTGATTACTAAATACTGATAACTGATTACTTTTTTATAGCATTCCTAATTCAAGTTTTGCTTCTTCGCTCATTAAATCTTTGCTCCAAGGCGGATCAAAAGTAATTTCTACTTCGCATGATTTAATGGTTTCTATTTTAGTCACTTTCTCCTCAACTTCACGAGGTAAAGTTTCTGCAACCGGACAATTTGGTGAAGTTAATGTCATTAGAATTTTCACTTCATTGTCTTCATTAATCATTACGTCGTAGATTAATCCCAGCTCATAAATATCAACTGGTATTTCTGGGTCGTAGATTCCTTTTAATACTTTTACTACGTCTTCTCCTAAGTTTATTTCGTCTTTAAATTCTTCCATTTTTATTTAATTTGAACTATTTTATTGAACCATATAAGTCATATAAGTTCATTTAAGTTTGTTTTTTTATTTATTCTTGTAATGTCCTAAAAATTTCGTTTACGTAAGTTTTTTGTCCTTCTTTGTAAATATTTGTGACATTAAAATTAATTATTAATCCCATCGGTACTTGCATAAGTTTCATATAAGTTAGAAGTTGTGCTTCATGAATTGGTAAAACTTTTTCAACCGATTTCAACTCTACTACCAAACATTTTTCAATATATAAATCACATCTTAAATTTGCATCAATTTGCAAACCTTTATAATCAATTGGAATTATGTATTCTGTATTAAAATTAAATTCTCTAATAGATAATTCTTTCTCTAAACATCTGTGGTAAATGCTTTCTAATAAACCAGGTCCAAGATTTTTATGAACCTCTATTGCGGCTCCATTAACTTGATAAATCAAATCTTTTAAATAAGTTTTTGTAATTTCCATCGATCTTATATGACCTTAAATTTCTTATATGGTTTATGTCTTTAATTCTGTGATTGATATGCCAAAGCATACATTTTTATTTGTTTAATCATCGATACCAATCCGTTGGCACGTGTTGGCGATAAATGACTTTTTAATCCAATTTCATCAATAAAATCAGTGTTGGCTTCCAAAATATCAGCAGGTTTCTGATTTGAAAAAACTCTGATTAGTATAGCAATGATTCCTTTTGTAATTATAGCGTCGCTATCGGCAGTGAAAACAATTTTGTCGTCTGTTTTTTCTCCATTTAACCATACTTTAGATTGGCAGCCTTTAATAGTATTCTCGTCTGTCTTAAATTTTTCATCAATAAGTGGAAGGTTTTTCCCCAAATCAATTACATATTGAAAGCGTTCATCCCAATCGTCAAACATTGAAAATTCATCAATAATTTCGTCTTGTATTTCTTTTATGCTCATTATTCTTTTTTAGCAAGTGATGTTATCTTATTTACCAATTTTTCAATTTCAACTGGTGGAAATCCGTTGTCAAAATCAACCGTTCTATATTCCTTTGCGTTATCAATTACCAATAAGTTTGCAATTGCTGCACCGTCATAAAAACGCTTTTGGGTTGGATCTTTATACGTTGCCAATTGGTCTAATTTCATATCATTCATGTAACCCGAAAGTTCTTTCCAATCGGCATCAGAGATTTTTACACTTTCACCTTTTTCAGTTGAATTTCTATCACTAGAAACAAATGCTTCCTGATTTTTTACAGTGATTTTTTGATAAAAACCTCTTGTATTTGCAGTATAAATTAATTCCATATTTACGTTGGCTTCTTTGGCATTTGCTAAAGTTTCAGAAGTTGCTTCAACAGCTTTTTTCTGACAATTACAACTTATTAAAGTAATAAATAAAACCGATAAAATAGATAGTGTTCTCATAATTATTGTTTTTTAAATCAGCATTGCTTTAGCTTTCTTAATCGCGTCAACCATAAAATCAATTTCTTCTTTAGTGTTGTAAAAGGCAAAACTTGCTCTTATAGTTCCAGGAATTTTGAAGAAATCCATAATCGGTTGCGCACAATGATGACCAGTTCGCACTGCTATACCTTTATTGTCAATAATCGTTCCAATATCATACGGATGAATTCCTTCGATATTAAACGAAATTACCGAAGTTTTTTCTTTTGCCGTTCCAAATATTTTCAAACCTTCAATTTCTAGTAATTTTTCAGTTCCGTAGGTTAACAATTCGTGTTCGTAAGCAGCAATATTTTCAAATCCAATTTCATTCAAATAATCAACTGCTGTTCCTAAAACAATTCCGCCAGCAATATTTGGGGTTCCTGCTTCAAATTTATGAGGTAAATCAGCATAAGTGGTTTTCTCAAACGAAACAGTGGCAATCATTTCGCCACCACCTTGATAAGGCGGTAATTTTCTGAGCCATTCTTCTTTTCCGTATAAAATTCCTGTTCCTGTTGGTCCGCAAATTTTATGTCCCGAAAAAACATAGAAATCGCAATCTAATTGTTGAACATCTGGTTTTAAATGCGGAACTGCTTGTGCGCCATCAATTAAAACTGCAGCACCAAATTCATGCGCTTTATCAATCATATACTTTATCGGATTCAAAGTTCCTAAAGCATTTGAAATATGATTTACCGTTACAATTTTAGTTTTATCTGAAAGTAATTTATCAAATTCTGAGATAATCAATTCGCCCTCATCATTCATCGGAATTACCTTTAACGTTGCTCCGGTTTTTTCGCAAAGCATCTGCCAAGGCACAATATTACTGTGGTGTTCCAATGCTGAAACCAAAACCTCATCGCCAACTTTTAAAAGTGATGCGAAACCATTTGCCACAGCATTGATGGAATGTGTAGTTCCAGAAGTGAAAATTACTTCGTAAGGAAATTTTGCATTAATATGATTCTGAATTTTACCACGAGAAATCTCGTAAGCATCAGTCGCCAATTGGCTTAGCGTATGAACTCCGCGATGAATGTTTGCGTTAATTTCCTGATAATATTTTGCAATGGCATCAATCACAACTTGTGGTTTTTGCGAAGTTGCGCCGTTATCGAAATACACCAGTGGTTTTCCGTTTACCTTTTGTGAAAGTATCGGAAAATCGGCTCTTATTTTATTTATGTCTAACATCTTATTTATAAAAATTCTAAATACAAAAGTACACAAAATGGAACAGAATTTTATCAAACGTTTGTTAATAATATTATATAAAACCACTTTAGACATTTAAGAAAACATAAGATTTTAAAACTTACATGAACTTAGATAATTTATATGGTTCAAATTTTATAAATTGCTTAAAAATTATTTTTATGAAAAAATTCCTTAAAATATTTGCGGTTGTAATAGTACTTCTTTTAGTTTATTTACGAATTGCAATTTACCCACAACTCGATTTAATTTCTGGATTTTCTGCGAAAAGTGTTGCATCTGGACATTTTAATGACAATCGAACGTTGGAAATCATAGAAAGCGGTGACAATGATATCGCAAAAATTGATTGGGCAACAAACACCATTAACGATGATGCAAAGTCTGTAACCTCAACCGTTTTTGGATTAAAAGAACGCAAAGCAATCTACCGTGGAGGACTTGGCGCGACTTTAATAAACGATGATTTTGATGTTTCCAAACCTTATGAAGTTCCTAAACGCAACAAATTACAAAACAATTTACCTTTTCCTTACGGTAATAGTGAACCCAAAGACACTGTTTTTTCAAACATTGATTATGCAAAATTAAATGCTGCAGTTGCTAATGCTTTTGACAAAAAAGGAGAAAAAGACAAGCGAACTCGTTCCGTAATAGTGATTTATAAAAACAAAATCATTGCTGAGAAATATGATACTGACTTCAATAAAAATTCCAGAATTTTAGGCTGGTCGATGACCAAAAGTATTACGGCTACCTATTTTGGAATTCTCGAAAAACAAGGCAAATTTGACATCAACAAACCTGCACCAATTGCGGAATGGCAAAAAGATGAACGTGCTATAATTAAAACAAGTGATTTGCTTCACATGAACTCGGGTTTGGAATGGGAAGAGAAATATGATAAAATTTGTGATGCCACAAAAATGCTTTTTCAAGCCGAAGATATGGGACAAGTGCAACTTGAAAAACCAGCAAAATTTCCGCCAAATTTGCATTGGAATTACTCGTCTGGAACCACCAATTTATTGTCTAAAATTCTGCGAAATCAGTTTAAAACACACCAGGAATATTTAGATTTTTGGTATGCTTCGCTAATCGATAAAATTGGAATGAACTCCATGATTGTTGAAAGTGATATGACTGGAAACTTTGTGGGTTCGTCTTACGGTTGGGCAACGACAAGAGATTGGGCAAAATTTGGATTACTCTATTTACACAAAGGAAATTGGAACGGCGAACAATTATTTAACGAAAGTTGGGCAAAATTTGTAGCCACGCCAACCAACACTTCCAACGGAAGATATGGAGGACAATTTTGGTTAAACGCTGGCGGATATTTTCCTGATGTACCTAAAGACATGTTTTATGCAAGCGGTTTTCAAGGTCAAATGGTAGCTGTTTTTCCAAGTCATGATTTAGTGATTGTGAGAATGGGATTGAAAGAAAATCCTGAATTTGATTTTAATGGATTTTTGAGTGAAGTTGTTGGGAGTTTGAAGAAACGCTAATTAGGATGAAATTCAATTTACAAGAAAATAACGGTATCTTAACCATTGATTTTTATTTCAACAAAACCTTTACATATGTGTACTTGACAGTTTCAGCAATAATAATCTCATTTATATTTATCAAACTAAAAACACCTATTTACGATAACCTTCCTTCTATTATTTTAGGGATATTCCTATTGGGATATCTATCGTTGGTAGATTATTTCGAGTGGAAAAAACACCGAAAACACACTTTAAGATTTGAGAATGAACTTTTATATATAAATGAAATTGAAATTAATCCTGAAAGGATTGCTGCTATATATATAGAGTACATCAATTCACATATTCAAGGTGGATATCGAATTTATATTGATAGCCTGATAGAAAAAGATAAATACATTTTTAAGGAGCGATTATCAAAAAATGATTCAATTAAAGTTGCATATTTAATAAATCAAATGTTAAATAAAGATATTATTATTCTAAAAAGCTGGAATAGAAAAGAAATTATATTTAAAAGTTGAAAACAAGGTATTCAATACAGTCACAAATCTAGCCCAGATTATCTCATTAGTTATTTATTTTCAGTGGTATTCGATGAATTTCATTTGAAGAGAAAATAAAAAAAGTCCCTAGGTTTCGGGACTTTTTTTATTGTAAAGGAAAGCTGGAAAATGGTTTGCTAGAATGCCCAAGCCATTCGCTTCTAAATCTTATAAATCAAAACCTAAATTAACACCCAATTTAGTAGCGATAATTTTGGTAATTCGTTGTTTTAATTCTGGTATTTTGATGCTTTCAATCACTTCGTTTGAGAAGGCGTACATCAATAATGCTTTGGCTTCTTTCTTTGGAATTCCGCGTTGTTGCATGTAAAACATGGCGCTTTCGTCTAATTGACCAATCGTACAACCGTGAGAACATTTTACGTCATCGGCAAAAATTTCCAATTGTGGTTTTGCGTTTATGGTTGCTTTATCGCTTAACAAAATATTGTTGTTTTGCTGAAAAGCATCCGTTTTCTGCGCTTCTTTTTCTACAAATATCTTTCCGTTAAAAACACCTGTTGCGCTGTCGTTTAGGATAGTTTTGTAGTTTTGATGGCTTTCACAATTTGGAGTTGCATGCTGAACCAAAGTGTAATGATCTACGTGTTGCTTGTCGCCAATAATCGTAATTCCTTTCAAAGTTGAATCGATATGTTCGCCTTGGTGATAGAAATTCAGGTTGTTTCTGGTAATATTTCCACCAAAAGTAAACGTGTGAACCGAAGCGTGGCTTTGCTCTTTTTGAGCGATGTAAGTATTGTCAATTAAATTGGCAGATTGCAAATCGTTTTGGATTTTATAATAATCTACAATCGCACGTTTCTTTGCAAAAATCTCGGTTACTGAATTGGTCAAAACTGGATTTTCGTTCAACGATTGATGTCTTTCAATTATCTGAACATGAGCATTTTCTCCCACAATTACCAAATTTCTTGGCTGAACCAAAAGCGCATTCTCTTTTCCTGTAGAAAAATAAATGATCTCGATTGGTTTCTCTACAACCTTACTTTTTGGAATATTGATATACGCGCCTTCATTTGCGAAAGCGGTATTTAACGTCGTTAACGATTCGTCTTTGCTGGCAATTTTATTGAAATATTCATCAATTACCATTTTGTATTTTGGTTTTGTCAATGCTGATGACATTAAGCAAACATCCAAACCGTCGTGTGTTGTTGACGATAAAAATGAAGAGAAAATTCCGTCTACAAAAATGACTTTGTACGTGTCAATTTCGTGGATGAAATACTTTTTTACTTCTGAAAATTCAATTGAATTTTCATGTTTTGGAAACACCGAAAAGTCATTTTTTAGAATTGAATTCAGCGATGTGTATTTCCAAGCTTCTTCCTTTTTGGTAGGAAAACCTTTATTTTCAAAGTTTTTTATAGCAGAAGTTCTGATGTCGTGCAAATCGGAATTCACGTCAATCTTCTCTTCAAACGCCATAAAAGACGAGATTAATTTTTCTTTCAATTCCATATTATTTTAGTCTTAAAGTCGAAAGTCGAAAGTCGAAAGACTTAAGAATGTCAACTAAATATTATTGATGGTTTTTAATTATAAGCTTTAAATGTGATTTTAAAACTATGTCTTTGGACTCAAGTATTTAATAAAACCGCTTAACAGTTTTGATATTTCTGTAACTGATTCTAGTAGCTCTTCAAATTCTAGTTTTGTTATGTATTGTAAATCAAATGCTAAATAGATTTGTGAACGGACTTCGCCAGCAGAGGCTTTTGCAACATATAGAAAATAAATAAATTCTTTATCTGTATTTCTTTCAAAACCTTCTGCTATGTTAGAAGAAATTGAAATAGATGCACGTCTTATTTGCCTTACAAAATCAAAATCTTTCTTAAAATTTTGGTTTTCAGTAATTTGATAAATTCTTTTATTGAAAATTCTTGATTTTTGCCAAGAATTAATTTCTTCAAATGAACTGAATTTTCCCACCTTTCGACTTTAAGACTTTTGACTTTCGACTACTTCACTTTTAATCCAGTCGTATCCTTTTTCTTCCAATTCGTAGGCAAGCTCTTTTCCGCCTGATTTTACAATTTTTCCGTCCATTAAAACGTGAACGAAATCTGGAATGATATAATCTAATAAACGTTGGTAATGTGTGATTACTAATACAGCGTTGTTTTGATTTTTAAGTTTATTTACACCATTTGCCACGATTCTAAGCGCATCAATATCCAAACCAGAATCTGTTTCGTCTAGAATCGCTAATTTTGGTTCTAGCATTGCCATTTGAAAAATCTCATTACGTTTCTTTTCACCACCAGAAAAACCTTCGTTTAACGAACGAGAAAGAAACTTACGATCAATTTCTAACAATTCCGATTTTTCACGGATTAATTTCAACATTTCGTTTGCTGGCATGTCTTCTTTTCCGTTGGCTTTTCTGGTTTCATTTATCGATGTTTTGATAAAATTGGTAACCGAAACTCCAGGAATTTCAACAGGATATTGAAATGAAAGGAAAACTCCTTTATGCGCTCTTTCTTCTGGAGCCAATTCTGAAATATCTTCTCCTTCCAAAAGGATTTCTCCATCAGTTACTGTGTAGTTTTCATTTCCTGCAATGATGGAAGAAAGTGTAGATTTTCCAGCACCATTTGGTCCCATAATTGCGTGAACTTCTCCTGCGTTTATCTCAAGATTGATTCCTTTTAATATTTCTTTGTCTTCAACTGAAGCGTGTAAGTTGCTAATTTTTAACATTTTATTCTTTTATTTTAAAACCATTTAAGGAATATAAGTGCATTTAAGTTTTT
>JAIEMH010000120.1 GCA_019752245.1 Flavobacteriaceae bacterium | reverse complement strand
GAAGTTAAGTGCTTTCTTAGGAGAAAATAAATCGCAACGGTGTTTCAACACCCTCACATAAAAGCAACAAATAATAAGATTTATAATCGTAATTAAATCCACCAGCCCAACGTGTCAATGTTGAGTAAAATGGACGCTCAAATCGTACGGCTTTGTATGTGTTGTTATCCAAATCTGTTCTTGAGGAAACAGCAGCATTGATAAAAGTATTTTTTATATTTTGGATGGAATATCTCGAGTCATAAGCAAACGTACTTGGACTAAAACTTCTAATATAATCAAGGCTTACTTCATGTCCTAATCCAAAAAAGTTGCGTTCTGTGAGTTCTAAATTAGCTTTAGAGCTAGAGAATGCTCCAGTTGGAATTAAACTCCAAGTGTCTAAAACTCTCACTGAAATGTCTATAGAATCATTTGAGTTTTTGATAGGAACAGGTTTAATAACAACACTTCTAACATAACGTTGGCTTCTTATTAAACGTTCCGATTCTTTTATAAGTAACGAATCTAATTCTTGATTTTTTTTAAATAAAAGTAGGTTTCTTATGGTCCATTTTTTAGATTTTATATGAATTGAATTTCCAAATCGTTCTATTCTTTTGCTTGGAATATCTTTATCATTTTCTGCCGAATAACCAAACGGATCAAAGGTTTCAATAGTTATGTTTCTAATAATTCTACAATTGTATTTATCGAATGATTTCTGAATTGGAGATGCACCTTTTTTCTTCTGCTTTTTTGTTGTTGCAATTGATTTTTTAGAACGAAACATTAATTTATGCAAAAGTTTAAAGAATTTTCGATCTTTAGAGAAGTCGTCAATTTTTTTGTAAACAGAATCCGCTTTTGTAGGCACAGGTTTTTGAGCTGACAAAATTTGACAACTAAAAATCATAAGTAGTAAGCAAATGTAAACGCGCAATTTTAATAAAAGATTTGTGATAAACTAAAGATACCCATTTTAAAAATAGAAAACTAAATCTTTAACAATTTAGTATAAAAAAAATCCTCAAGAGCATTTACAATTGAGGATTAAATTTAATTTTCACTAATGTCTACGACTTCTGTTCTTTATTAAAATAAACCAAGTAGTAATACATTTGTTTTTCTTCATCCCAACCTTTTTCTACAAATTTCTCAGCACTTTCCGGATTGATAAAATCCAATTTTATTTGAATATTTGTATCAAGATTGATTACGTTTTTAATTGATTTTCTAGCATCAGAAACCGCTGCATTGGCAATAGGGAATGATGTTACGTCTTCAATACTGTATTTTTCTCCTCTATCAGCTTTGTAGCTCTTAAATTCTGGAATTAAATCGGGATTGTCCATAACTTCGTTTAAGAAAGCCGTTTCTTCGAAGTTGTCGTTTTTAGCAAAGTGATTTACAGCGCGGTTCATGAACATTACTTCTTGCTTTTTATCTTCGGCAGGAAAAACCACTTCTTTAGCAAACTCTTGACAGAACTTTAAATATTTTTTAGTCATGAAATTCTCGTCTTGAAAAGCATCTACAGATAGAAAATGCTCCAACCAATAGCGTGCATCATATCTATTACTGTCAATAGTAAGAATTTTATATCCTTCTTCTTTTTTGTGATTGAAAATAAGACAACCTTTATCCAATTTATTCAAGTTAATTCCTTCTTGAAGAATCATTTCTAGGTTACTTCCTTTTTCTTCAAATTGTAAAAAATCGGTGCGCAACTCACTTTTAAAAACACCAATGGCGTCTACCACATTGTTATCAATAGAAACGTTAGTTAAATAAGTAACATAAACTTCTCCGTTCTTAATGTGTGGATGATTGGATTGTTCAAAAAGATGTTTTGTGATTTTTTTAGAAACCTCGTGAACCGAACTAGGATTGGTAAAAATCTCAGTTGCTAGTTTAAACATATCGTTGTACTCTAAATCTACTTCGTGTGCAAATTGATAATAATTTTCTTCTTTTTCACGAAATGATTTAAAGAAATACTCCTTCAATAAAGGTACAATTTCGTCGTTCAATCCGTATTGGTTTTCCGATAGAAAAATAGCTTCGTTGCGGCTTTTGTTTCCAACTCTGTGGATGGATAAATTCTCGATGTGGGCGTTGAAAAGGTTAATCATTTATATTTTTTGTAATTTTTGAAGTCTATTATCTATTCTCTTTTTTCTATTCTCTTAAATTCTAATTCCAATTCTCTTCAAATCCGTAGTCTTCAAAGCTGTCATCACTACCAAAGGCATCAAGATCGTCTTCGTCTAAATCGTCTTCAAATTCGTTGTAGCTTTCTTCTTCTTCAAAATCGGCTTGAAAGTGTTTTTCCATTGCTTCTGCTGGCATTTCTCCGTGAGAAAACAACAGATTTGGATATACCATCCCAATTTCTACAGAATCTTCAACAGCTGCTAATTCAACTAAAAAAGTCCACATATTTATAAAATCATAAACGTAGATTATTTTAGTATTTTCAGTATCTAATATATCTGATAATTGGTAATCGCTCATAATTTTGTTCTCACCTGGAATATCTCCAGCGTCAAACATTGGAATTTCCTCTTCTTGATTCCAAGTGTCGTCACAAGTATAGAACGACGCTACTTCTAGTCCGTCAAAGCCAAAAGCATTAACAATTGCATTGTGTAAATCTTCTAAAGTATCATCTTCTAGGATAGCAATATCTCTAAAAATGTCTTCTTCGGCATCAAGAATTACTCTAAATTTATAAACCATGATTCTAATTTTTTTTCAGACGTCAAAGGTAAAATATAAATTAGAAAAACGAATTACGAAATGCGATTTGTTGATAAGATTTTTAACTAAGTGAAGTTGAGTTTATAACTTGAATCCAATTTTTATTCCGCCCCATTTTGCAGAACTTCCCGATTGAAATTCGCGTGTTATCATTGTTCGCGCATATTCAAAATACATACTTCGCGTTTGCAAAACAATTCCGTAGTTATTTTGAGCTGTAAAACGTTCTATTTTATCAGCCGAAATCGTGTACAGACTTTTATCATTAAACAATCCGCCTTGAAGTGTGGCATCATATCCAATAACATTTATAACAGGTTGCGAATAAAGATACAACTGAAATTTATTTTTATTTTTCAAAGGAGAAAATGGAGAATTTATAATTCCGAAAGTTGCATTCAATCCTAAAGAAACATTAGTAAACAAAGTTCCAACTCTAACATGTACATCCGATTGCAGCGCAACAATATTGTTTAATTGAAGTAGTTGTTTTTCATAACTTACTTCGTAATTTAGCACAATATCATTTTTAATTTGGTTTTGCCAACCGCCAGGAATTGTATTTCCTGTTGCTTTGTGAATGGCCACTTGCATCTCTTTTCCAAAAGCTCCTGGACCAATTAATCCAATATTTAAGGACGAAGTAAATCTCGATTTTTGAATGGTGTCAGTTGCAATTGAAAAACTTTTTAGCATTATCGCTGCTGCAAATGGACGGTCGCCATATTGAATTTCGGTGCTTTTTATATTATCTGGAGTAAATCCGATATGTTCAATTGATAATCCATACTTAAACTCATTTGATTTGGGTTTATAAAAAAGATAATTTATTGGATTTTTCTTGAAGGTAGGAGAGACCAATTCAAAATTATAACCTTGTGTATAATTCTGATCGGTAGATCCAAAATAATCATTATCGTAGTTAAAACGGAAATAATTACTACTTTTTATATCCCTAAAGGAAGCCATATTATCTATTTTTTGAGCTAATAGAAAACTTGGTAGCAATACTAAAAATGAGAATTTTAAAAATGTTTTTTTCATACCTTGATGTACGAAAAGTAACGTGTAATAGTTTGAGATTGCTTAAACTTCGTAAAATTCTACAGGTAAATTATCTGGATCACTCATAAAGAAAAAACGTTTGTTGGTGTGTTCATCAATTCTGATTTCTTCTGCAAATAGTTGTTTGGAAACGATATAGTTTCGTGTTTCTTGAATGTCATTCACTTCAAATGCCAGATGACGCAAACCAGTTGCTTCTGGACTAGAAACGCGCTTTGGCGGATTTGGAAACGAAAATAATTCTATGCAATACTGTCCGTTTATAGCCAAATCTAACTTATAGGAATCGCGTTCTTTTCTATAAATTTCCTGAATAATTTTTAATCCTAAAATTTCAGTATAAAACTTTTTGGAAACTTGATAATTGGAACAAAGAATAGCAATATGATGGATTTTGTTAAGATGTATCATTATTTTATATGGTCTAATATTTTATAGAATTCTTTTAAATCGCCATTAATTCTAGAACTTTCAGTGTACAGTCGCAACACCCAATTATTTGAATCTACTGGCTTGAAATAAATAAAAATTGGTGCCCAACGTTTTGTTTTTACTGTAGTGTATTCAAAATTTTTGTAGTTTTCTCTTAATAAAATAAATTCTAAATCATAGTTTAATTCGGTTTGAATACTGTAATCACTTTTTAGAAAATCATCATTGTAAAACTTTGTAATATCAGAAACATTGAGAAGAGATGCAATATGACCTTCTTTTTTGCCCAACTGAAAAACATAATTTACTTCTTTATTTTTCGTGATTTCTTTTAATTGCCAAGGAGTTTCAACTATGTCAATTTGAAAACCAAAATCGGTTGTAAGGTTGGATAATCTTTGTGAAGTATTTTTGGATTTAGAAATTACAATTTTCTTTTTCGGAATAAGATATTGAAACGCGTCTACCAAATTTAAAACCTCGCAATCGCAGGCACAACAATTATCGTCGTTCATTAGCCAGGTTTTTAATTTTTCAATATCTAAATTATGTTTGTTGCAAAAAGCGGTTGTAAAAGTATAGTTGTTTTTGCAATTTGTAGCATTAAGTTTTTGGTCTACAAAATCAAATAATTTTGGAAAATATTTTTCGTTAAAAGGTAAATTGGATCTAAATTCTTCCAATTCTTTTTCTTCCAATTCATTTAAAAGTCTGTTTCGTTCTTTTTTATCCATTTCAGAATTTGCTAAAAAGTAAAAATAATAAATTTTATCAATCTTGAAATCGAAACTTACCATTTTAACGTACCTACATTTCAATAGGAATTTGTATTTTTGAATTCCATTAAAAGCAACTTATGAAAATCGTTATATCGCCAGCTAAATCACTAGATTATGAAACGCAATTGCCAACAAAATTGTACACAGAATATGATTTTGCCAAACAATCAACAAGTATTGATAAGGTTTTGAAAAAGCAAAAGCCAAAACAATTGATGGATTTAATGTCTATTTCAGATAAATTGGCCGATTTGAATTGGCAACGCAATCAAGAAAGAAACGTAGCCGAGATAACTAACGAAAATGCTCGTCCGGCAATCTATGCTTTTAATGGAGACGTTTACATTGGTTTGGATGCTTATACTTTGTCGGAAGATAAAATAAAGGTGCTGCAAGATAAACTTAGAATACTTTCTGGATTATACGGATTGTTGAAACCATTAGATTTGATGCAACCTTATAGATTGGAAATGGGAACCAAATTGCCTATTGGAAAAAATAAAAACTTATACGAATTTTGGAAACCAATCATTGCCAAACAACTAAATGCTGAACTCGAAAAAGACGAATTATTTGTAAATTTAGCCAGCAATGAATATTTTGATGCTGTTGATGTGAAGAAACTAAAAGTTCCAGTAATAACGCCAGAATTTAAAGATTACAAAGACGGAAAGTTAAAAATAATAAGTTTTTTTGCTAAAAAGGCTAGAGGCTTGATGGTACGCTACATTATAGATACCAATGCCGAAACTATTGAAGATTTAAAAGGATTTAATTATGAAGGATATGCGTTTGATGCCAATTTAAGTCAAGGCAATAAATTGGTTTTTACTAGATAAATTTACACATACAAATATTCTTGATATTCTCTGATGGTTTCTCGTGTTGCTTTGCGTTGATCTCGAGCAATTTCTCGCACTGCTTCAACTCCTTTTTTGGCACAACGTTTGACTTTGGTTAATTTGGTAGAAAATTCTAGTAATTTTTTGGCATCGTCTGGGGTTAATTTCGATTTTAGTTCGTTTACAAAATCACCAAATTCAGAAACTACATTACTGTTTTCATCATATTCTGATTTTAATTCTACTAATAACTCATCAATTTCATTAGTGATATCCTTGCTAATAGCTTCACTTTTTTTGCAAAGTGCTGCAATTATTTTCTTATCATTATTGCTAAAAAGTCCCATAATAATATAATGTAAAAGTTAATAAAATGTTAGGTATCAATCAAATATAATAAAAAATTTAAAATAATAATGCAATTGTTGATAAGTTGTTATTTGGAAATAAAAAAAAACTCTAAAAAAAAATATTTTTTAGAGTTTAACCAACATTTTAATTAACCAATAATTTTAATGCATTGCATCTGCAGGGTTTATTTTTGTTTTACCTCTTTTTATTAAAAATATAATTGGAATGCAACATAAAAACATAATTCCGAGGTACATAAAGATATCCATATAAGACAAAACCGTACTTTGCTTTAAAACTGAAAAATCAATTACCTGATAAGCTTTTTTTAGTGCTTCATTAGCTGAAAATCCTTTAGACATGAATCCGCGTTGCAGCATTTCAAGACGTTGTTGAACTTCCAATCGAGTACCATCTAGATGCGGAATCAAATCTACCCGGTGTTTTTGAGAAAATCGCGTGATAAATGTTGTTACAATAGCAACTCCAAATGATCCTCCAAGTTGTCTAAACATTCCGGTAAAAGCGGCGCCTTCGCCAATACTTTTTCCAGTTAAAGTAGATAAAGATAAAGCTGTAATTGGAACAAAAAGTAATCCTAAACCAATTCCTCTAAAAATTAAAGGCCAATAAAAATGTTCAACGCCGGTGTCAATTGTCATAATATTTCGCATCCAAAAAGTGAAAACAAAAAATACTAAAAAACCACAACCTACCATATATCCTTGCGGAATTCCTTTTTGAATCATTTTACCAACAAATGGCATTAATATAGCCGTTGTAATTGATCCTGGAATTAACAATAATCCTGCATCGGTTGCTGTCCAACCCAAAATAGATTGGGTGTATATTGGAATTACCAATGTAGAACTATACAACCCGAATCCTAAAATAAATCCCATTAAAATTCCAATTCTAAGGTTTCCATCTTTCAATACATTCAAGTTTACAATTGGATGCTTGTAAGTTAATTCGCGCCATACAAAGGCTAACAATCCTACAAGTGACAAAACACTTAAAAATACAATGGTCGAATCGTTAAACCAATCGTCTTGTTGCCCATGTTCTAAAACAAATTGTAGCGATCCAATAAAGGATGCTAAAAACAAAATACCCCACCAATCGACCTGATTTGCTTTTAATTTCTCACCATATTTTGGACTTCTTACAAAGGTTAAAGTCAAAATTGTAGCAATTATTCCAAGTGGAATATTGATATAAAAAATGAAAGGCCATGAGGCATGATCTACAATATAGCCACCCAATGGCGGACCAAGTGTAGGACCAACAATAACTCCCATTCCGTATATTGCTTGCGCCATTCCTCTTTTTGCAACCGGATAACTTTCTGTAATAATAGTTTGTGCTGTTACCAATAATGCGCCACCACCAAGACCTTGTATAAATCTAAAGGCTACAAGTTCCCAAATATTGGTTGCGTTTCCGCACAAAAAGGATGCGGTGGTAAATATAATTATCGATACGGCAAAGTAATTTCGTCTTCCAAATTGTTGCGATAACCAACTAGTCATTGGTATCACAATTACGTTTGCAATAGCATAAGCAGTAATTACCCAAGCTACATCTGTAAGTGTGGCACCAAGGCTACCACGCATGTTGGTTAGTGCGACATTAACGATAGTTGTATCTACAATTTCCAACAAAGCACACATTACCGCAGTTATTGTGATAATAACTCTTCTAAAGCCGTATTCTACTAAATCGTCTGCTTGAACCATTTTGATATTAGATTTTAGATATTAGATTTTAGATAAGGGATATCTAAAATTTAAAATTTAATATTATTTTAAATGTACATCTACATCTACATTCATGCCTGGACGAAGTAATTTCAATTTTTCTTGATCGTTATCGGCATCGATTGAAATTTTAACTGGTAAACGTTGAATCGTTTTTACAAAGTTACCTGTAGCATTGTCTGGAGGTAAAATAGAGAATCTAGAACCTGTTGCTGGCGAAAAACTAGCAATTGTTCCTTTAAAATCGGTATCTGGATAAGCATCTACTTTTATAGTTACCTTTTGACCAACAACCATTTTGTTAAGTTGGGTTTCTTTAAAATTTGCAATTACCCATGATTCAGAATTGTTGATGATGTAAAACAACGATTGTCCAGGTTGAAGAAATTGCCCTTGTTGAATAGAAACTTTAGAAACTTGTCCGTCGATAGCAGCAGTTACTACGGTGTACTCTAAATTTAACTTGGCAGCATCCAAAACAGCTTGAGCACGTTTGATATTA
>JAIEMH010000235.1 GCA_019752245.1 Flavobacteriaceae bacterium | reverse complement strand
CGGATACTTTTTTTCCGTCTAATAATTCCATTTTATTGGTTTGTAGTTATTTGTGTGTTGCTTTATTTATATAAAAAAGACGCGATAAATCGCGTCTCAGTATTTTATTTTATTTCATTCCGCCCATCATGCGCATCATGTTTTTTCCGCCTGGACCTTGCATCATTTTCATCATTTTGCTCATTTGGTCAAACTGTTTCATCAATTGATTTACTTCTTCTATTTTTCTACCAGAACCTTTTGCTATTCTAGTTTTTCTTTTCATATCGATTATCGATGGTTTTGTTCTCTCTATTGGAGTCATCGAATGGATTATAGCTTCAATATGTTTGAATGCATCATCTTCAATTTCAACATCTTTCATTGCTTTTCCAGCACCAGGAATCATTCCAACTAAGTCTTTCATGCTTCCCATTTTCTTAATTTGTTGAATTTGCGCCAAGAAATCATCAAAACCAAATTCATTTTTAGCAATTTTCTTTTGGATTTTTCTTGCTTCTTCTTCGTCGTATTGCTCCTGAGCTCTTTCAACAAGTGACACAACGTCTCCCATACCTAGAATTCTGTCTGCCATACGAGAAGGATAGAATACATCAATAGCATCCATTTTTTCGCCAGTACCAACAAATTTAATTGGTTTGTTTACAACCGATTTAATTGTAATTGCTGCTCCACCACGAGTATCACCATCTAATTTAGTAAGAATTACTCCATCAAAATTTAATCTATCGTTGAATGCTTTAGCCGTATTTACAGCATCTTGACCTGTCATTGCATCTACAACAAAAAGTGTTTCGTGTGGCTGAATTGCTTTGTGAACATTGGCAATTTCAGTCATCATTTCTTCATCGACAGCTAAACGACCTGCTGTATCGACAATTACCACATTAAATCCGTTTGCTTTTGCATAAGCAATTGCTTTAAGCGAAATATCAACTGGGTTTTTATTTTCTGGCTCAGAGTAAACCTCTACACCTATTTGATCTCCAACAACATGCAACTGATTGATTGCTGCAGGACGATAAATATCACAAGCTACCAAAAGTGGTTTTTTGTTCTTTTTGGTTTTTAGATAGTTAGCAAGTTTTCCAGAAAAAGTAGTTTTACCAGAACCTTGTAAACCCGACATTAAAATCACCGTTGGATTTCCAGAAAGATTTATTCCTGCTGCATCACCACCCATTAATTCGGTTAACTCATCTTTAACCAATTTCACCATTAATTGACCTGGTTCTAATGTAGTTAATACATTTTGACCCATTGCTTTTTCTTTTACTGTTGTAGTAAAATCTTTAGCAATTTTAAAGTTAACATCGGCATCAAGTAAGGCACGACGTACTTCTTTTAATGTTTCGGCAACGTTTACTTCGGTAATTTTTCCGTGTCCTTTTAGGATATGGAATGCTTTATCTAATTTTTCGCTTAAATTATTGAACATAATTAATGGAGTTTTCTAAAAATGAAATGCAAATTTAAGCATTTGAATTTGAAGTACGAAAGTATTAGATATAAAAAAACCATCCGATAGCCGAATGGTTTTTTACAAGCACAATATGTAGGTTAATTTAATTCTTTTCGAAGGTTAAATAATCTGTTCCGCCATTGCCTCCACTAACATCTATAAATTCAATTTTAGTATCGGTTCTTGATTGAATATTCCAATCGTCTGTCAAATCGGCAAAATTTACCGGTGTACTAAAAGCAATATTGAAGTTTAAATCATTTATTGTGTCATCATTACTATTTGAGTCAGAAACAGACCAAGTACCAGTATAAGTATTGGTTCCGTTTGTGGCTGTGATGCTATTACTTGCAGCAAAAGTAAAATTGTAACCCGTAAAATTTGATGTTTTTACTGTTCCTGAATCGTTGTAAAGTGTTACTCGCCATGTTCCAGAAGAAGCTGTAGCAATTACTTGCGTTTGAGCAACATTAGACGACGAACTATTATCATCGGAACTGCACATTGATGCAACATTAAGCATAAAAATGCACAATAAAATTGGAATTAATTTTAGTGTTTTCATTGGTTTAAAATTTAAGTTGGTTATCAGATTTTTAGTTGGTTTTAATTTTTAGAAAAATACAAATAATCAGTTCCGCCATTTCCTCCGCTAACATGTTTTAATCGTATTTCAGATGATGTGTATTCTGTAATTCTCCAATCTTCTTCAAGTTCATCTAAGGTATTACTTGAGAAGGATAGATCTAATTTTCCTTTTCCATTATCTGTATATTTATACCAAGTTCCATATGTTGTTATACTATTTTTAGTAACATACGTAGTTCCGTTTGATAAAAAAGAAAAACTGTAACCTGCAAAATTATTAGTTTCATCTTCATCATCATAAAAATAAGAAACATGCCAAGTTCCAGATGTAATGATTGAATTAAAATCTGCGGTTCCAGATGAATTTGCACAATCATTTGCAGCGTCTTCAAGTTCATCTTCTAACTGCTCATTATTGGAAATGGTAACATTATATCCATATGAATTTGCAATTGAAATGGGATAATTAAAAGAGTAAAAAACATTGGGCTGAAGGGTATTCAAAAAATTATAAAAAACCGTATCGCTTTGAATTGTAATAGTGCTTGCAAATTGATTATCACTATTATACTGATTGATAACAATAGGATAATTGATCGTTACACAACTAATTTCCTCAAAACCATCGTCTGCTTCACACTGACTTAAAATAGTGTTGTATTGTAGTTGTGATGTAACAACAACTGTTTGAGAATCTTTAAATTTTATAGCTATTGGAAATGTAAAATTAACAATGTCATTATCATTAGAATATGCATCTTTTGCATTTTGAACTAATTGATATTGACTTTCGTTAGTGACAGTAATTTGCTGCATATTTACTGTAATAGTTACTGGTAACACAACACTAAAACAGCTAGAATTATCAAGAACGTTATCTTTATAAGTTGGATTTTGAACTACTCTAGAAGTCAAACTAGTTAAAGGCGATGTTTTTGACAAGTTTAAATTATTATAAACTTCAACTTTATCAACTTCCTTTTGACACGCAGTAAATATAGCGATACTTAAAATAAGTATTAAAAGTTTGATTTTTTTCATTTATTAGAGATTCTATAGTTTTGTAAAAATAAAACAATTAAAAAAACTTTTACCCTACTTTTAGTATTATTTTTTTACATTTATATCCTATTAAATAGCATTATGACACCCAATAAAGATAAGGATATCTGTGAAGAAATTATTTTTTCAGAATTCTTCAATAAACATGCAAAATCGTTACGCAATTTTTTATTCTACAAATTTGGTAATGCTTCGCAAGCAGAAGATTTTACTCAAGAGGCGTTTATAAAATTGTGGCAAAATTGTGCGAATGTTCCTATTGAAAAAGCTAAATCTTACCTTTATACCATTGCCAGTAATTTGTCTTTAAATGGTATTGCACATGAAAAAGTAGTTTTAAATTATGAAAAAAAAAGTGGGGCAAACGATAAATTTAATGAAAACCCCGAGTTTATTTTAGAAGAAAAAGAGTTTAAAGAAAAGCTTATAAAAGCCATTGAAAACATAAATGAAACTCAAAGAATTGCTTTTTTAATGCATCGAATTGATGGAAAAAAATATACAGAAATTGCAGAGGAATTAAACATTAGCGTAAAGGCAGTAGAAAAACGTATTCATTTGGCTTTATTGGAGTTAAGAAAAGAATTTAAAAATTTTAAGTAGGGTAAATTCCTACCTCTTTGTTTTATAATAACTAGTACGATTTATGATGGACGAAAAATACAAATTAGCAAAATGGTTAAATAATGAAATGACTGATGAAGAATTGAAAGAATTTGAATCAGATTCAGATTATTCATTTTATGAAAACATCAAAAAATATTCATCTCAATTAGAAACTCCAGAATTTGACAGTCAAAAAGTTTTAAACAATGTGATTTCTACCAAAAAAGAAACTCCCAAAGTAATTACTTTAAAATCAAATTGGTGGATGCAAATTGCTGCAGTCTTAGTTATTGCATTGGGACTTTTTTTTACAATAAAAAATTATGCAACAGCTACAGAAATTGCTGAATATGGCGAGCAAACAACTTTTTCTTTACCCGATAATTCAAGAGTTGTTTTAAATTCGGGTTCAGAAATTGAGTATAAAAACTGGAATTGGAAAAATAATAGAAATCTCAATTTAAAGGGTGAAGCTTATTTTAAAGTCGCCAAAGGAAAAAAGTTTGAAGTAAATACCAACCTAGGAAAAGTTAGTGTTTTGGGCACACAATTTAATGTAAAATCGCGCAGTTCTAGATTTGATGTAACCTGTTATGAAGGACGCGTAAAAATAAATTATAAAAATCAAGAAGTAATTATTACCAAAGGTGAAATGGTTTCGTTTGAAAACAACCTAAAAATAATTCATCAAGCCATTACAGAAACCAAACCAATATGGACCAATAAAGAAATTAATTTCTTAAAAGAGAATTTATCCAATATTGTAGACGAAATTGAAAGACAATACAACATTACAATTGATGGAAATTTTGCCAATTCTGATCAATTATTTACAGGAAAAGTGCCGTCAAACAATATTGACATTGCTCTAGAATTAATTGCCTCATCCTATCATTTAAAATTTACAAAAACAACTAATACTACTTATACTCTGGAAGAAACTAAGTGAAACTAAAAAAGTATATTTCCTGTTTTTTTCTTTGCCTTGTCATTAGCTTGAGTTGTAACGCTCAAAGTAATGGCAAAGCTATTTTGCTGAAAGAAATTTTAGCACAAATGGGCAAACAACACAAAGTAAACTTTAATTACATAGAAGATGAAATAGCTTTTTTTAAATTGATTCCTCCCTACAAAAAGCTCACACTTGTTGAAAAAATGGATTACATTACTGAGAAAACAAAACTCGAATTTAAGATTGTAACCGCTACTTATATTTCTGTTTCCAACAATAAAAAACTAGACAAACCATTATGCGGCTATATTTTTGATTCCGAAAACAATCAACCTATTTCATTTGCAACTATTCATATAAAAGGAACCTCTATATCAACAATGAGTAACGAAAAAGGATACTTTGAACTAAAACAAGAAGCATCAAATGAAATTGAAATTAGCCATATAAACTATGAAAAAACAGTTTTAGAACCATTGGATTTATACCAAGAAAAATGTCCAACAATAAAACTAAAAATAGTTCACTACCAACTAGATGAAGTTCAAACAGAAGTATATTTGACAAAAGGAATTTCTAAAAAAACAAACGGAACATTTGAAATAAAACCTAAAAAATTTGGATTATTACCAGGTCTTACCGAACCAGATGTTTTTCAGACCATGCAACAATTACCGGGCATAACAAGTGTTGACGAAACGGTTTCTAATATCAATGTTAGAGGTGGAACGCACGATCAGAATTTATTTCTCTGGAACGGAATTAGACTTTTTCAAACAGGTCATTTTTATGGTTTGATATCGGTTCTCAATCCTAATTTAGCTCAAAAAATCAGTATTAGTAAAAATGGAAGTTCCGCTTTTTTCAGTGAAAGTATTTCAAGTGTGATTGATATTTCTACTATTTCAAAATTAAAAGATACCACTTCATCATTTGGCGTCAATATGATTAATTTTGATTTTAACACAACCCTTACAACCTCCAAAAATTCTTCATTGCAACTTAGTGCAAGACGATCGCTTACTGATGTTGTTAGTTCTCCAACCTATAGAAGCTATTACAACAGAATATTTCAAAATACTATGGCGACCAATCTATCAGGAAATCAAGATGTAAAATACAGTTCTGATGTCAGCTTTTATTTCTATGATGCAACAGCGACTTTTAATCAAAAAATAAAAGAAAAAACCAATGTTGCTTTGAGCTTAATTACAATTTCAAATCAATTGGATGTTGATCAAAACAAAACTGAAAACAATACCACAATTTACCGCGATAACTCACTAAAACAACGATCAATTGCAGGAAGTTTTAGTGTTGATACTAAATGGAACAAAACTAATAGTTCTAAAATAATTGCTTATGGTTCTTTTTATAAAGTAAATTCTGAAAGTCAATCTCTTGAAGGAACCCAAATATCCAATCAAGAAAATAAAGTTTTAGACACTAACATTCTAATTAGAAACAGTCATGTTTTAAATGAAAATTTTACATTTAATAATGGCTATCAATTTAATGAAATAGGAATTCAAAACTTTGATACGGTCAACAGTCCACAATTTTCAAGAACATTAAAAGATGTTTTGCACAATCACGCCATCATTGGTGAGTTAAATTATGAACCTGAAAAAAGAAATTTTTATGCTTCTTTTGGTATTCGTCAAAATTATTTTTCTCAATTCAACAGATTCATAACAGAACCACGATTACAGTTTAATTACCATATTTCTAATACATTTCAATTGGAACTTCTAGCTGAAGCCAAAAATCAAACAAGTTCCCAAATCATTGATTTACAGAAAGATTTTCTAGGTATAGAAAAGCGCCGATGGATGTTGTCAAACAATCAAGATTTTCCCATAATAAAAAGTAATCAGGCATCTTTAGGTTTTACGTTCAAAAAGAAAAACTGGCTTATAACATTAGACAACTTTTATAAAAATGCAACTGGAATTACATCGCAAAGTCAAAATTTTCAAAACCAATTGGAGTTTGTAAAAACAAATGGTAATTACACCATTTGGGGTTCAGAAATTTTAATTCAAAAACAATTTAATCGTTTTATTTCATGGGCAACCTACACTTATACCAATAATAATTATTCTTTTGAAGACTATAATCCATCTAAATTTTCAAACAATTTTGAGAACAAGCACCAAGTAAATTTTGGATTAATTTATGACTATAAAAATTTAAAAATTGCTCTTGGCGGACACTGGTTTACAGGTAAACCAACCACTTTACCACTTAATAATACTATTTCAAATGGAGCAATTGTTTTTGAATCACCAAACTCAAGTAGATTGATGATTATCTACAACTAAATCTTTCTGCTGGTCACACTTTAAATATAACTAAAAAAGTAAAACTTCAGTTTGGAGCTTCATTGCAAAATATACTTAATAAAAAAAACACCATCAATCAGTATTTTAGAATCAATCAAAGTTCAAATACTATTGAAAAAATCAACACTTATTCTATTAAAAGAACTCCGAATCTTTTTTTAAGATTGATTTTCTAAAAAAAATTCTTCTTTTGGCAAAATAATTTTAAAAATAATACTTTTTTAAGTAGGGTTTTTGTTATCACTCTTGTTTCTTAGTTACAATTCAAAATTGCTTAAACAGCAATTCTCATTTTTTAAAGAAACTATCATTAAAATAATAGAGAACCCAAATTAACCTTAAAAAATTAAAGTCATGAAAGAAAAATTATTTATCCTTACCAAAGTTGTGCTAATACTTTGTTTTTCTATAGGAGCCAAAGCACAAACTGCAGGAACATTAACCTTTTCATTCAACCAACCACAACCTACTAGTCCAGCTCCAAACGCAGGAATAAAAAGCATTTTAGCAGTCTGGATTGAAAATAATTCGGGAATATTTGTTAAAACTAAAATGCGTTTTGTAGGTACTTCTACAAAAGACCATTTACCAACATGGGCTGTAAAAGCTGGAGGAACGTTATCAAATGCAACTGCAACAACTTGCAATACAACAGATGGAACAACAGGTGCAACTAGAACTGCAACTACAACTCCTGTAGCTTTTGGTTCAAGAAGCATTACTTGGGATGGAAAAAATGTTGTTGGCGCAACCAACGGTACCACAGTAGCAGATGGTATTTATAGAATATGGATTGAAAGTACTTGGGTAGATTCTGGTTCTAACAATCATAATGAACTGGTAAGTTTTTCTTTTACAAAAGGACCAACAAATGTGCACTTAACTCCAGCTGGCGATACTTACATAAATACTGTAGTTCTTGACTGGGTTGCTGCTCCATTGGGTGTTGATGAAGTAAAAAATCAAGAACCTGCTGTAGTAATTTATCCTGTCCCATCTTCAGGAATTTTTAATTTAGATTTAAAAAACGAGTTGAATGATATTAAAGTTTTCGACCTATTAGGACAAATTGTATACAATGAAGGTAATTTAAAAAACACCTTCGAAACAACCAAAAAAATAGATTTGTCAAATTTGAATAATGGCAATTACATTATTAGTTTGACAAATGAAAATGGTACTTCCAATTATGAAGTAATTATAAGTAAATAAGTTTTTGTTAGTTTTATTTTAAGAAACATCTGTTGCATAGCAGATGTTTTTTTATGGCTCAACTTCAGATAAAATATTTTTGATTCCTGGTGTTTCAAAAATCTGATAATTACCATTATCATCAGAATAAATTATATAAGCTTCTAGTTCTTTATGCTGTTCTAAAAAAACTTTTGCTTTCTCCAATCCCATTACTAAAATTCCGGTTGCATTTGCGTCAGATACAATACATTGTTTTGCAAATACAGATGCGCTAAGTAGATTAT
>JAIEMH010000195.1 GCA_019752245.1 Flavobacteriaceae bacterium | reverse complement strand
CCATTGGAAGTTTGTTCAAAACTTCTTTGCTGAAACCATTTACAATCAACGCAATTGCTTTTTCAGTCGGAATTCCTCTTTGGTTGCACTAGAAAACCTGATCTTCACCAATTTTACTTGTTGTTGCTTCGTGCTCAATTTTGGCAGAAGTGTTTTTGCTTTCGATGTATGGAAACGTATGTGCACCACAATTATTTCCCATTAAAAGTGAATCGCATTGCGAAAAGTTTCTCGCGTTATCGGCATTTGCTCCAATTCGAACTAAACCACGATAACTGTTTTGAGATTTTCCTGCAGAAATTCCTTTCGATATAATTGTTGATTTTGTATTTTTCCCGATATGAATCATCTTCGTTCCGGTATCGGCTTGCTGATAATTATTTGTAACTGCAATCGAATAAAATTCGCCCACAGCATTATCACCTTTCAAAATCACCGATGGATATTTCCAAGTAATTGCAGAACCGGTTTCGACTTGCGTCCATGAAATTTTGGCACTTTTCTCGCAAATTCCTCTTTTGGTAACGAAATTATAAACACCGCCTTTTCCTTCTTTATTTCCTGGATACCAGTTTTGAACCGTTGAATATTTTATTTCGGCATTATCCAAAGCTATTAATTCTACAACTGCTGCGTGCAATTGATTCTCATCACGACTTGGCGCTGTACAACCTTCAAGATAAGAAACATAGCTACCTTCGTCGGCAATTAAAAGTGTTCTTTCAAATTGACCTGTTCCTGCTTGATTGATTCGGAAATAAGTTGATAATTCCATTGGACAACGAACGCCTTTTGGAATGTAACAGAAACTTCCGTCAGAGAAAACAGCCGAATTTAAAGCTGCATAAAAATTATCTCTTTGCGGTACAACTGTTCCCAAATATTTCTGCACCAATTCTGGATATTCACGAATTGCTTCGGAAATACTCATGAAAATAATTCCTTTTTCAGCCAATGTTTTCTTGAAAGTAGTTGCTACCGAAACCGAATCGACAACAATATCAATGGCAACATTGTTCATCATTTTTTGTTCGTCAACAGAAATTCCTAGCTTTTTGTACATTGCCAACAATTCAGGATCAACGTCGTCTAAAGTTTTGTTTGGATCGGCTTTTTTTGGAGCTGAATAATAAGAAATTGCTTGAAAATCGGGTTTTTCATAATGAACGTTTGCCCATTCTGGTTCCACCATTTCTTGCCAAGCACGAAAGGCTTCAATGCGCCAATCGGTCATCCATTGTGGTTCTTCTTTCTTTTTAGAAATCGCTCGAACAATATCTTCGTTTAAACCAATAGGAAATGTTTCAGAATCTAAATCGGTATAAAAACCGTATTCGTATTCTTTAGTTTCTAATTCTATTTTTAAATCGTCTTCTGTGTATTTTGACATTTTATTTTGTTTTATAGAGAAAATGATTCTCCGCAACCACAAGTTCTACTTGCATTTGGATTATTAAATACAAATCCTTTTCCGTTCAATCCGCCTGAAAATTCTAAAATTGTTCCTGCTAAATACAAGAATGATTTCTTTTCTACGGCTATTTTTACGTTATTATCTTCAAAAACTTTGTCGTTTTCGCCTAGTTCTTTGTCAAATTTTAATTCATATGACAAACCTGAACAACCGCCACTTTTTACGCCTACTCTAACGTAATCTATGGCAGCGTCAAAACCATCTTCTTGCATCATAGAAACGATTTTTCTACTCGCGTCATCAGAAACTTTTATCATAACCTTCTTATTATTAGTCTTTTATTTTAAATTAGACTTGGCAAAACAATATGTTTGCTATTTTGATTTTGTCTAAATTAACGACAAAGATACGTCATATTTAGTTTTTTACATAATTACTAACATTTTTATAACGAATAATTGCATAGAAAAAATTGATTTTAACACGATTCAAACCAACCTATTTAGTAAATTGCGACGTTTAAACACTAAAAAAATGAAACTATATCCAATCGAAGCTGGAAATTTCAAACTCGATGGCGGCGCAATGTTTGGCGTTGTACCAAAAACCATTTGGAATAAAACCAATCCAGCAGACGAAAATAATCTTATTGACATTGCAGCAAGATGTTTATTAATTGAGAATGGAAACCGATTAATATTGATTGATACTGGTATGGGCGACAAACAATCGGAGAAATTCTTTAGTTATTATTCGCTTTGGGGAAACCATTCATTAGATAAATCATTGGCAAAATATGGTTTTCATAGAGATGATATTACCGATGTTTTTATGACACATTTGCATTTTGACCATTGTGGCGGAAGCGTAAATTGGAACAAAGACAAAACTGGTTACGAAGTAGCTTTTAAAAATGCGAAATTCTGGACTAATGACAACCATTGGGAATGGGCTACTAAACCAAATCAACGAGAAAAAGCATCGTTTTTATCTGAAAATATTTTGCCTATGCAAGAAAGTGGACAGCTTAATTTTATCAAAAGACCTGAAGGAGATTTCTTAGAAAAATCAGAATTGGATTTTGGGATTTTCTTCGTTGATGGTCACACCGAAAAAATGATGATTCCACACATTCAGTACAAAGATAAAACCATTGTCTATTGTGCCGATTTGATTCCGACTGCTGGACATTTACCTTTGCCATACGTTATGGGATATGATACAAGACCACTTTTAACAATGCCCGAAAAATCTAAATTTTTAGAAAATTGTGCCGAGAATAATTTTTATTTATTCCTAGAACACGATGCACATAACGAAATTATTACCGTAGAAAAAACCGAAAAAGGCATTCGATTGAAAGAAGTTTTTAAATGTGAAGATTTCTTAATCTAATGTTAATGATTTTTAAATTCTAACAAAACTAAATACTTTTAGACCCATATTTTACTTAAAATTAATAAAATGAAATCATTTAAACCGCTTTTTATTTCAGCAGTTGTTGCACTTGCACTTTCAAGTTGTAGTCCTGCATTAGCTCCAATTGTAGCTACAAATCCTGCAAACATTGACAAAACTCCATTAAAAACTACTCCACTAAAAGAGCAAGATTTAAAACGTTGGAGTGATTTAGATTTAGTTAAAGACACTGTTCCTGGAATGAGTGTTGACAAAGCTTATAAAGAGTTTATAAAGAATAAAAAAGGAACAAAAATTATTGTTGGAGTAGTCGATTCTGGATTAGATATTGACCATGAAGACTTAAAAGGTAAAATTTGGACCAACAAAAAAGAAATTGCAGGAAACAACAAAGACGATGATGGGAATGGTTACATTGATGATATTCACGGCTGGAATTTCCTTGGCGAAGCAACTAATGAAAACTTAGAATTAACTAGAATAGTGAAAAAAGGATCTTCTGCTCCTAACTATACTGAAGCAAAAGCTGCGTTAGATGAAAAAAAAGCAGAAATGATGCAATATAAGCCTCAAATGGATATGATTTCTAAAGCCGATAAAGCTGTTAAAGAATATCTAAAAAAAGATGTTTATACGCTTGATGACTTAAATAAAATTACAACAACAGACAATCCAAGTTTAGTTCAAAGCAAAAAAATAATGACTAGTGTTGCAAGTCAAATGGGACCAAACTTTCAAGATGATTTAAAAGGTCAATTAGACTATGTTTACGGTCAATTAAACTACAATTTAAATGTAGAGTTTAGCGGAAGAAAAACTGGTGACAATCCAGATACTATGGACATGAAATTCTATGGAAACGGAAATGTAAAAGGTCCAGATGTTGTAGATGCACTTCACGGTACTCACGTAGCAGGTATCATCGCACAGATACGCGGAAACGGATTAGGTGGTGATGGAGTTGTTGCAAATAATGTTGAAATTATGGCCGTGAGAGCAGTTCCAAATGGTGACGAGTATGATAAAGATATTGCTTTAGGTATTCGCTATGCAGTTGATAATGGGGCAAAAGTTATCAACGGTAGTTTTGGAAAAGATTTTTCTACTCACAAAGAATGGGTTTGGGATGCTATAAAATATGCAGAAAGCAAAGACGTATTAATTGTTTTTGCTGCAGGAAATGATGCAAAAAATTTAGATAAAGAGGCAAGTTTTCCAACTGATACAAACAACGGAACTTCAGTTGCTGATAACGTTTTAACAATTGGAGCTTTAAACTATGAATACGGTTCAAAATTGGTTGCTGATTTCTCAAATTATGGTCAGAAAAACGTAGATGTTTTTGCTCCTGGAGTAAAAATTTGGGCAACAATTCCAAACAATAAATATGTATTTGAAAATGGAACTTCAATGGCCTCACCAAATGCTGCTGGAGTTGCTGCTTTGGTGCGTTCTTATTATCCAAAACTTACAGCTTCTCAAGTAAAACATATTATAATGGATTCTGGAACACCAATTTCTACAACAGTTGCGGTTGGTGAGAAAAAAGAAAATGTTGCTTTTCCTACTACTTGTGTTTCTGGAAAAATTGTAAATGCATACAACGCTTTATTAATGGCAGATCAAATGTCAAAAAAATAATAGATTAAACTATAAAATTAATGGAAGAGCACTAGTTCTTCCATTTTTTATTTAAAAAAATACAGATGAAGAAATTACTTTTATTATCATTTTTAGGATTTGGTTGCACCGCTATTCATGCTCAAAGTTCTTTTTATTGGCAACAACATGTTGACTATAAAATGGATGTGACGATGGACGTAAAAAACTATCAATATAAAGGAAAACAAGAATTAGTTTATACCAATAATTCTCCTGACACTTTGCGTCGTGTTTTTTATCATTTATACAATAATGCTTTTCAACCTGGAAGCGAAATGGACATGCGTTTGCAAAACGTAAAAGATCCAGATGGCAGAATGGTAAATAAAATAAAAGTTGACGGTAAAGAGGTAAAAGAAAGTAGAATTTCGAAATTACAACCTAACGAAATGGGTTATTTACACATTTCTAACTTCAAACAAGATGGTGTATCAGCCGCTGCAAAAGAAGTTGAAACAATATTAGAAGTTACTCTTGCCAAGCCTATTTTACCTGGGAAATCAACTACATTTACCTTAGATTTTGACGGACAAGTTCCTGTTCAAATTCGTCGTTCGGGACGAAATAATAAAGAAGGTGTTGAACTTTCAATGGCGCAATGGTACCCAAAAATGGCAGAATTTGATTTTGAAGGATGGCATGCCGATGCTTATGTAGCAAGAGAATTTCACGGAGTTTGGGGAAATTTTGATGTAAACATAACTATTGATAAAAATTATCTTCTTGGTGGTAGTGGTTATCTTCAAAATGGGAATGAAATTGGTTTCAATTACCAAGATTCCGGAATTGAAGTAAAAATTCCTAAGAAACAAAAAACCCTTACATGGCATTTTGTAGCACCAATGGTTCATGATTTTACTTGGGCTGCCGATAAAAATTACATTCACGATGTAGTAAAAACCGATTTTGGAACGACCTTACATTTTATATACAAAAACAATCCAAAAATAATTGATAACTGGAAAAAAGCACAGCCAAAAACAGTTCAATTAATGGAGTATTACAATACAATTGTGGGCAAATATCCTTACAATCAATATTCAGTGATTCAAGGAGGCGATGGCGGAATGGAATATGCCATGTGTACTTTAATTCTTGGCGAAGGAACTCTTGACGGATTGGTTGGCGTAATTGCTCATGAAATGGGACATTCTTGGTTTCAGCATATTTTGGCATCTAACGAAAGTAAAAACCCATGGATGGATGAGGGTTTTACTTCATTTATTGAAGATTTAGGTGTAAATGAATTAGCCGAAAAAAAGGCCGAAAACCCTTTTACAAGTTCCTACAAAGGCTATATTAATTTAGCCAATTCTGGAAAAGAACAACCGCTTACTACTCATGGTGATCGTTATGATGAAAACAGAAGTTATAGCATTGCGTCTTACAGCAAAGGCGAAGTTTTTCTAACACAATTGCAATACCTCATCGGAAAAGAGAATTTAATGAAAACTGTAAAACGTTATTATTCTGAATTCAAGTTTAAGCATCCAACTCCAAATGATATTAAGCGAACTGCTGAACGTGTTTCTGGAGCAAATTTAGACTGGTATTTAACCGATTGGACTAAAACTTTAAATACTATTGATTACGGAATTAAAAATATTGAGGCTGCGACCGACGGTGTTAAAAAAACCGGAGTTACATTAGAAAGAATCGGAAGAACTCCAATGCCAATTGATATTTTAGTAGAATACACCGACGGAACAAAAGAAACTTTTTACATTCCGTTACGCATGATGAGTTTTGAAAAAGAAAATCCAACGCCTGATATTAAACGAACAATTTTAAAAGATTGGGCTTGGGGAAATCCAAATTATTTCTTTCAAATTGACCGAGAGAAAACTTTTATCAAAAAAATCACCATTGACCCAAGTGGATTAATGGCCGATGTGAAGCCTGAAAATAATAGTTATGAAATAAAATAATTCAAAAAGCGTTCTACAAAGAACGCTTTATTTTTGGAATAGAATTTGTAGTTTTACATCCGATTAAAATTTTCATCATGAGATCTTTACGTATTTTATTACTTATTGTTGTTTTATGTTTTGGTTTTCAAAAGACCTCAGCACAAGTTTATCGTTTTAAAACCAGCAGTTTAAGCGTAATGGATAAAAATGATAAAGGTGCTTGGAACAAATGGTCAGAATTTAAAAAAGCCGAAATAGTTATTACATTAGACGGCAATAAAGACCGATTTATTGTGAATTCTAAAGACCTTCAGCTTTATAAAATTCAATCTTATTTGGAAAAAGTTTCAACAGAAGATGATGATACGGTTGGTTTTAACTGTATTGATAACGATGGTGCAAAATGTGTTATTCTTATAGTTACCAGAAAAAAAGAAAACAACAGAATGCAGTTTTACATCAATTATACCGATTTAAAAATGGTATACAACATATACAACACTAAATAATTTTGGAAAATAAAGTGGATTTTACTTATCCAAAAAGAGAAAAACTTAAAAGCAGAAAAAACATCGACTTGCTTTTTTCTGAAGGAAAATCAGTTTCTAAATATCCATTGCGACTGGTTTATTCGCCAATTATTGATAGTGATGAAAAATTAAAATTTGGTGTTTCGGTTTCTAAAAAACATTTTAAACATGCAGTAGACAGAAACTATTTCAAGCGCGTTTTAAGAGAATGTTATCGATTAAATAAGCATTTAATTCACGATAATTTAGACAAGAAATATGCTATAATGTTCTTTTATCAAACCAAAGATCGATTGAGCTATCAAGAAATAAATGAAAAAACCATTCAGTTGTTTGAAAAATGGAAGCTTGCTATTTCCGAAGAAAAAGCCAACAATTAATTTCTTAAGTAAGATATAAAAATTTAGTTTTTTGTGGTTTATGTAATATATTTGATTTTGTTTGCTAAATTCGTTCGTTAAAATTCAAAAAAAGAAAAAAGAAAATGCTTCAATACATTAAAAAAAGATATATAATTCCAGTATTAGCCTCTGGTTTTTTGTTTGTTGGCGTTAGTTTCAAAGATGATTTTTTTGAGATTGCTAAACAAATAGAAATCTTTACCACACTATTTAAAACCGTAAATCAGAACTACGTTGACGAAATAAATCCGGCGGAATTGATGGACAAAGCTATCAAAAGCATGTTAGCCGATTTAGATCCATATACCAATTATTTCAACGAGCAAGATGTTGTTAAATTTAAAATAAACAACACTGGCGAATACACTGGAATTGGTGCAATGATTACTAGAAAAGAAGACAAATTAATTATAAGAGAACCTTACAAAGGATTTCCTGCCGATAAAGCCGGATTAAAAGCTGGTGATGCCATCATACAAATTGGAGATGTGATGCTTTCTGATTTTAAAGACGATGCTTCTCAATTACTAAAAGGTGCCAAAAACACTAAAGTTGATGTAAAATTCATTCGTCAAGGAAAAACGCTTACAGCACAACTTGTTTTAGACGAAGTTGAGATAAAAGCGGTTCCGTTCTTTTCTAAAATTGATGCCAAAACTGGTTATATTGTATTGTCAGCTTTTAACAGAAAAACAACTCAAGAAACCAAAGAAGCTTTAGAAAAACTAAAAGCTGATGGTGCCGAAAAAATTATTTTAGATTTAAGAGGAAATCCAGGCGGATTGCTAAATGAAGCTGTAAATGTGTGTAATTTATTTGTCCCAAAAGGCGAAACAATTGTAACCACAAAATCTAAAAATGTTAAATACAATGTTACTTATAAAACCACAAAAGAACCTGTAGATTTAGAAATTCCTTTAGCAATTATTGTAGATGGAAAAAGTGCTTCAGCAAGTGAGATTGTTTCTGGAGCATTGCAAGATTTAGACAGAGCAGTAATTGTAGGAAGTAGAAGTTTTGGAAAAGGTTTAGTACAACGTCCAATAGACATGACCTATGGCACTCAGGTAAAAGTTACTATTTCTAGATATTATACGCCATCTGGAAGATGCATCCAAGCGTTAGATTATTGGCATAAAGACAAAGATGGAAAAGCTGTAAGAACAGATGCTTCTAAATATACAGCCTTCAAAACCAAAAAAGGAAGAACGGTTTATGACGGCGGTGGAATTCAACCTGATATAGAATTGGCTGATACCAAACTAAGTACTATTGCTGAAGTACTTCAAAAAAATGATGGTATTTTTAATTATGTAACAGCTTATTATTTTAAGAATCCGAATTTGGGCGATAAAATTCCGACAATAACT
>JAIEMH010000121.1 GCA_019752245.1 Flavobacteriaceae bacterium | reverse complement strand
TGTATCAGGCCGAGGTGACGAGATAACAACAGATTTCTTTTAAATTTTTTGATGAAAACGAAGGCGTATTATTTACTAATTAGTTTTATTTATGATCGTATTTTATATTATAAAATTTAATATTTGCTTTGATTTTAATATTTATAATGATCAATAAAAATACTAAAGCTGTCACTGCAGTTTTAAATAATTTACAGAAATAGAGTTTTTTGGTTAGTTAGTTTGTTTGAAAAGCGCATCAGAAATGGTGCGCTTTATTTGTTTTAAACCCTCGTAAAATAAGGAAAAATAAAAATAATTTAAAAAAAGTTATAAAAAAGTTTGTTTTATATATAACATATATGTTATATTTGTACTCAGATAACAACAAGGCTATCACAAACTTAAAAAGAGGCGGCAACTCGAAAATACGGCAAAAACATTATGAAAACTTTAAACACAAAATTAGAAAATGCGTTAGTTGGAACTCGTGGATTAATTAGAACTTCACTAATTGAATTAAGAGCATCAGGTTTTACTTCAACAGGCAAAAATCAAAACAGAAAATCTCAAATTTGGACTAAAGAAGTTTGTGAAATTTTATCAAAAAATAACATTCCTTTTCAAAATGGAAATGACGCACCAAAAGGTGGTGTTTGCGGAGAATTTGTAAAACTTACTTCAAAAAGCCAAATAAAAACAATTCAATCAGAAATTCAAGCTAAAAAAAATGAAATTGAAAAAGCTAAATTAATTGCAAAACAAAATCTTGAAACTTCTAAAAAATCAATTATTGAATTTATTAAAGAAAACAAAGAATTAATTGAAGAAAAAAAAGATGAATTAATGGAATTGAAAAATTTAGGAAACAAAGAACAATGGCAAGTAAAAGCAAATGCGTTAATTCAAATGGTTTGCGAAAATGATTTTTCTTTGGGTTGGTCAAATATTTATACTCTAATAAAAAATAACTAATGAATGTAAATCTAATAAATGAAAACGAGCAATGGATGTTGCTCGTTTTACTTCTTAAAGAAATTGCCATTGAAAAAAGCATTTCTATCAATGAAATTGCAGAACGTTCTAAAATGGAACAATCAAGTGTTAGCCGTTTCTTTTCATTAAAATTCAAACCAACACTTCCAACTTTTTTAGAAATTGCAAAGGCTATCGGTGTGAATTTTTTCTTTGAAGATAAAGAAAGTAAAACTGATTTAAACCAAGCAATGGAACGAGCAATGGAAGCTCTCGGGCGTCGAGCCGATAAACTTCCAAAAAATTAAATAATAAAAGCGGCTAGACGGCCGCTTTTATTTTAAATAAATCATCTAGTAAAAACATTTCTTCATTTGCCTCAGCCTGTACGATATGTACATAAATCATAGTTTGAACAATAGAGCTATGTCCTAATAACATTTTAAGCATTTCTATTTTTCCGCCTGCCTTCAAAAATAAAGTAGCAAAAGTATGGCGTGCAACGTGAAAGGTAACTTTTTTGTTTATTCCTAAAACGCTCATTATTTTTTTAATCTCATCATTCAAATGCTGATTTGCAAATTTTTGTTCAAACAAACGAGGTTCATGTTCCAAAATCCTTCTTGCAGTTTTATTTAAAATCATATTTTTATCATGATTTCCTTTCACTAATATTATTGAAAAATCGTTGCTCATTAAATCAGTTCTTTTCAATCCTTGTACATTCGAAATTCTTAAACCATTCATGCACGAAAAAAGGAAATAACCAAGTATCAATTTATAACTTGGATTAATAAATTCAGAAAAATAAAAGTTCAAACATTTCTGCAACTCAGATGCGAGCAAATAAGTTCTATTCCCTTTTGTGCTGCCAACCTCCAAATCATCCAATTCGAATTGTAGTTTTATGCCTTCTTTTTTTGCTATTCCTAAAAACTTTTTTACAATAGCTATATTTGAAGCTATTGTAGTATCTTGATTTTTTAAATTATCTCGCAGATGGGCTTTGAATTTTTCAATCCATTTTAGGTCTAAGTCTTTAAAAGCTATCACTGGTTGAAATTCTTTCAGCTTGTGATAAATAGTTTCGTATCGTTCCAGTCTTTCTTCACCTACTTTCATTTTCTGTTCTGGAATAGCAGCTTTAAAAAATGCTACAAAATTCACACGAGAAAGCTTGTCTTCGTATTCAGCTCTCAAAATTTTTGGAGTTAAAGAAAGTTCAGCAAGTCTATAGAACGTTTGAATTTGAGTAAGCTTTGCCTCAATATTCATTAAAATCAAATTTATATCTATATGTTCCTGGCAATTCTCAAAAACACGTTGTTTTTTTGAGTGCCAGTTTTTTTCATCCACATATATATATGTATGAATTCGTTCTGAAGGCATTGAATTGCCTGATATTCTAAGATAAATAGGATTCTTTCCTTGAATCATATTATCAGTTCTAAGGTAAAATGTTGTTTTCATAGACACGCGATATCGTTGAGTGTTCAACTGAGTGTCAAAAATGCGGTCGGAATTGGTTAAAATCATTGTCAATGTTGTGAAAAAATTAAACAAAAAAAGCACACTACATGCGGTTTCCCGTATGTTTGTGTGCTTACATTGACTAGGATTTTAATCCTTGTTGTGATCCCAGAAGGATTCGAACCTTCGACCTACGCATTAGAAGTGCGTTGCTCTATCCAGCTGAGCTATGGAACCAAAATAAGTTTTTTTATAAAAAAACTAAAAAAAGTCGGGGTGGCAGGATTCGAACCTGCGGCCTCCTGCTCCCAAAGCAGGCGCGATAACCGGGCTACGCTACACCCCGAAATTTTGTTACAAATTCCGAGTGCAAATATATAACAATAATCAACTTTTCAAAGACTAAACAAAATAATTTTTAAAAAAATTATTTTGTTGGTTTTTTTATTAAAATTGCACTATCAACAAAACGCTTTAATTCTATTTTTTGATCACCAAATAATTGAATTTCCGATTTCCCTGAGGCTTCTATTGTTATACTTGTATCGACTAAAATACTTGCTTTGGAATATAATTCTGCGGTTAGTTCTGCAGTTTTAGTAATTAATTTTTTACCTTCAAATGACGCATTGTTGTCAAGTCGAAGTTTTAAACTATCAATGTCACCTTCAACAACAGCATCAGTTTTTTGATACATATCAAATGTTAGTTCTTTAGAAGTAATTAAAGCTTTAAGTTTTGCATTTTTACTCAAAGTTATGCTTGTTTTTTCGGCTTTTGAGTTTAATTCGGCTTTCGATTTATCATCCATTAAAATGGTTATGTTCTTGGATTTAGAATTTAAAAACAAGTTAGATTCATCATAACTTTTAAAAGTAACCGAATCTAATTCTACATCGGCAAGAGCAGTGATTGAAGCTTCATTTCTTGCAATCACGGATTTAAAATCATCGGTATATGTAATCCTAATGCTTAATTTTTTATATCCAAATGCATTTTTTAAAGTTGATAATTTTAAAGTTGATCCGTTTAAAACTATATCTATTGCATCATGAAGGTTGTCGTCGGCTTCAATTTCTAATCCGCATTCTGTTCCTTTTACTAAAAAAACTTCTAGATTATCTAAAACTTCCAGCGCTTCAAAATTTTCTATTTTTTTTATTTCTGTTGTAACAATTTTAGAACCTTTTACTTTTTCTTTCTTTTGAGAAAATGCTAATGAGCTTATAAGTACCAGTGCAAGTAGCAATATTGATTTTTTCATTCTAATTTTAATTTGAGGTCAAATTTATAAAAAGCTTTGTTAAAAGAATTATAAAATACTTCTTATTTATTTTATGCGAACACTCCATTCAAAATCCATTTCCGAGACTTGATCGCCTTTTTCATCTACACCAATAGATTTTAACCAAAACGTTTCGCCTTCGCTAGTTGCAATTGTTTTTTGTATTGCTTCTTCTATTAAATGACCATCATTGCAGGTAAAAGTTATTCTGCCTTTTGCTTTTTTTGTAAAATTACCTTTGTTGTTGGCTACTAACATTGATATGTTTTTGCCGCTTTTCTTTATTTGATACATTACTAAAGCACCAGTTGTAAGTTCGGCTGCCATTGCTTGAACTGCAAAGTACATTGAGTTAAACGGATTTTGATTTAGCCATCTATGTTTAACCGTAGCTTCACATTTTAGTGGAGAAATTGTTTTTACTCTTACACCACACCAAAAAGCAGATGGTAATTTAAAGAATAAAAAAGTGTTTAATTTAGCAGGTGAAAATTCCATGAAGTATTGATTTTGTTGTAAATATACAAAAAATACTATGCATTCATACTAAAGTGTTTTTGTTAAAAAAATGTTAAATTTAGGTACTTTGTAATGCATAATACCTTTTTTTGGTTGTATCTTTGTATAAGAAATTAATAGTCTATCTATAGTATTATTGATTTTGGGTTTCAATCATCAATTTTAAATCAAACAAAATGATAACATCTAACGAAAGAACAATTTCATCATTAACACATTTGAGTGCTTTGACTCAGTATTTTATTCCTTTTGGAAATTTTATTTTTCCAATTATTATTTGGAGTTCAAAGAAGAATGACTCAGAATTTATTGATTACAACGGAAAGCAAGCATTGAATTTTCAATTGAGTATTTTTCTTTACAGTTTAGTATTGTGTTTAATCGCAATTCCTGTAATTATTTATTTGGTACTAAATAATATTGCTTTTAGAAATGCTTTTCATGGTTGTGATTTCGAATTTCATGATTTTAATTTTAGTGCTATTTCTGGAAAAATAACTTTAATAGTAATTGCAGCGTTAATCTTTGGATTTCTAAAAGTTATAGAATTTGTACTTATAATATATGCCGCTGTAAAGGCTACTAACGGAGAGCGTTACAAATATCCGCTAAGCATTCCGTTTTTTAAATAACATTTAATCATCATCAATCAAAAAATGAATAGTTTAATCAAAAAAATCAAAATCGAATTATGAACATTGAAAACACAAAAGCCCAGATGCGTAAAGGTGTTTTAGAGTTCTGCATCTTATCTGTTTTAAAAGAAAAAGAAGCCTACACATCTGAAATACTAGATACTTTAAAAAACGCTAAATTGCTTGTAGTAGAAGGAACAGTTTATCCACTATTGACAAGATTAAAAAATGACGGTTTACTCAACTATCGTTGGGAAGAATCAACATCAGGTCCGCCAAGAAAATATTATGAGTTGACCGAACTAGGAAAAACATTTTTAAACGAATTAAATGGCACATGGACAGAATTGTCTGACGCTGTAAACATCATAACCAATCAAAAATAACAATCATGAACAAAACAGTAAATATTAATATAGGTGGTTTATTTTTTCACATAGATGAAGATGCATACCAAAAGTTATCAAGATATTTTGACGCAATAAAACGTTCACTTTCAAATTCTTCTGGTAAAGATGAAATCATGAAAGACATTGAAATGCGTGTGGCTGAACTTTTTGCAGAAAGACAAAAAAGTGACAAACACGTTATCAATAATAAAGATGTTGACGAAGTTGTTACCGTAATGGGACAACCCGAAGATTATAGAATTGATGATGACGGAACAACACAAGAAACAAACTCTAATTTTGCGACTACTGGCAGAAAAAAATTGTACCGAGACAAAGACAGAGGATTAATAGGTGGTGTTTGTACTGGACTTTCTTATTATACAGGTATTGATGCAGTTTGGATTAAAGTAATTTTTATATTATTTACTTGTATTACAGTTGGTTGGGGATTGTTGGCTTATTTAATTCTTTGGATTGCAACTCCTAAAGCTGTAACTACATCAGAAAAACTAGAAATGCGCGGAGAACCAGTTACAATTTCTAACATAGAAAAAAAAGTTAGAGAAGAATTTGACAGTGTTTCTGAAAAAATAAAAAATGTAAATTATGACGATTTAGGAAACAAAGTAAAATCGGGTGCAGAATCTGTAGGAAGCAGATTAGGTGATGTTTTTACTACTATTTTTAGTGCTTTTGCAAAAGTTTTAGGTGCAATAATTGTGGTTATTTCATCAATTTCTTTACTAGGAATTTGTATTGCATCTATAGTTTTAATGTTTTCATCATCGTTGCCAAAGAACACTATAATCAATCATATTAGCACACCAATTGGTTTAGAAACACCACTTTGGGCTCAAGGAATTTTATTTTTATTAGCTGCAGGAATTCCAATGTTTTTCTTCTTAATATTAGGATTGAAATTATTGGTAACTAATTTAAGATCAATTGGAAATATAGCTAAATATAGTTTGCTTGCCGTTTGGATTATCGCAGTAGGAATATTGATTTCAATAGGGATAAATGAAGCGACTCAAATAGCTTATGATGGGAAAGATGTGAAAAAGGAAACTATCAATTTGGCTTTAACCGACACTCTTTTTATTAAAATGAAAAACAATGATTTTTATTCTAAAGATAATTACCGTCATTCAGATTTTGAATTGACACAAGATGAAAATAATAATGAAGTAATTTATTCAAACAATGTTACCATTCAAGTTTTAAAAACTGATGAAGTTGCTCCATATATTCAAGTCGAAAAATTAGCAGTCGGAAAAACAGCAGATGAAGCAAAAAAACGTGCAGAAAAAATTAAATACAGTTATAAAATTGTAGGAAATCAATTAATACTTGATAACTATTTGTTGACTGAAGTAGCAAATAAATTTAGAAATCAAAGCGTAGAATTATTCTTGTATTTACCAAAAGGAACGATTTTAAAAGTAGATGAAACAGTTCAAAACTTTGATAGATCTGACGATCAGTTTTTTAATATTCATTATAGTTCAAGTAATTACATTTATAAAGTTGGCGAATCTCAAGTAAAATGTTTAAATTGTCCAGCCGATGAAAATGAGCATGGAGATGTTGAAACTGAAGATGTAAATGTTACTGAAGATAACGATTCGATTAAAACAATTTCAGTAAAAGTAAACGGAAAAGAAGTTATTCAAACTACTAAAGGAAAACCAGGAAGTTTAACAATTGATGAACACGGAATAATCATTAAAACCAATTAATCATGATAAAATTTATAGTTTTTTGTACAAAATTTTTAATTGCAGCTATAGTTGCGTTATTGTTCACATCATGCAATCAAGTATTTGATGGAATAAAAGGAAACGGAAATGTTCAAACTGAAAAAAGAACGATAACCGAAAATTTCACTAAAATATCGGTAAGTCGCGGATTGGAAGTAATTGTAGAACAAGGAAATGAAGTTGCTGTAGAAGTAGAAGCGGATCAAAATTTATTAAGTCACATAACAACTAAAGTAGAAAACGGAACTTTAATTGTAACCTCTGACGAAAACATTTATAGCGCAGAATCTGAAATTGTAAGAGTTAAAATGCCAACAATTGAAGGATTAGAAACCACAAGCGGTTCTAACATTAGTTCTAAAAATGTTTTGAAAGGATTAAGTTTAAAAGCAAAATCTAGCAGCGGAAGTGAGATTACTATCAATGTCGAGTTCGATGAAATATCTAGCGAGGCGACAAGTGGAAGTACTATTACAATTCTAGGAAAAGCCCTAAAATATAACACAGCATCTTCAAGCGGAAGCGATATTGATGCAAAAGATTTGTTGGTTAATGAAGTAATTGCTCAATCAACAAGCGGAAGTTCAACAGATGTTCACCCAATAGTTAGCCTAAATGCAAAAGCATCAAGTGGCGCATCAATTGATTATGTTGGAACTCCAAAAACCATTGTTAAAGAAGAAACTTCTGGCGGTAGCGTTTCTAGCCATTAGAATTATTTATTGATTAGTTGTATTAAAATCCCAATGAAAATTGGGATTTTTTTGTAGTTAAAATCTTCAACAAAAGTTAAACCAATAATAATTAACGTACTTTTTTGACACAATCCTCGTAATTTTGAATAAAAATCAAGCAATGAAAATTCTAATTACAGGCGCAACAGGATTGATAGGACAAGAATTGGTTGATTTACTTTTGCAAAACAACCACGTTGTTCACTACTTAACTACATCGCCATTAAAAATTAAAAATAAATCTAATTACCACGGATTTTATTGGAATCCACAAGAAGGTAAAATAGATGATAATTGCATTGATGGAGTAGACGCAATCGTTCATTTAGCTGGTGCATCAATTTCTAAACGCTGGACAAAGTCTTATAAACAAGAGCTTATAGAAAGTCGTGTTTTATCTGCTAATCTTTTATTTAGTTTGCTAAAGAAAGCACCAAACCAAGTTAAGCACTTCATTTCTGCATCTGGAACAGCAATTTATCCAGACAGTTATACAAACGTTTACGACGAAAAATCTGCAGAAATAGACAGTTCATTTTTAGGTCATGTTGTTGTAAAATGGGAGGAAAGCGCCGATCAATTTCAACTATTAAATATTAAAGTAACAAAACTTCGAACTGGAGTTGTATTTTCAGATAAAGGAGGTGCGCTTCTAGAAATGATAAAGCCAATAAAAATGTATGTTGGTTCAGGTTTTGGTTCAGGAAAACAAATGCAATCTTGGATACATTTGCACGATATTGCTAACTTGTATTATTTTGTAATTCAAAATCAAACCGAAGGAATAATTAATGCAGTTGCTCCAAATTATATTTCCAATCAAGACCTTACAAAAGCAATAGCCAAGCATTTAAAAAGACCTTTGTTTTTACCCAATATTCCTCAGTGGTTTATGAAATTAATTTTAGGAGAAATGCACATTTTGTTGTTTAATAATAAAAAAATCCTTCCCAAAAGAGCAAATGAACTT
>JAIEMH010000312.1 GCA_019752245.1 Flavobacteriaceae bacterium | reverse complement strand
GAGAAATTCAAAATGGCGAGGTTTACATAATTCCAGATGACAGAGACTTAGTTAAAGTAATCGAAAAAGCAAAAGCTAAAAATTTAAAATTAGGTGTTGATTTAGGAATAATTTCATATAATGAAACCCCATTAAAAAAAGTCGTAGAAAATGGAATCACTACAATCTCCACCGATTTTGATGCTATGGGAAGGTTATTGGCTACAATGATTTTAGACAATAATAAAAGTCAAATTGAAAATAAAAGCAATTTAATTATTAGACATTCTTTATAAATTAAAATCTATTACATTTACATAGATAAAAATAGAAAACCATGAAAACCCAATCCTATAAAAATCATATTAGATATTACACACCACATCATTTTGTGTTTTATCCTATTCTAATGGCATTTCTAAGTTTTTCAATTTACTACAGCTTCACAAAACCCGAAATAGCATTATGGGTTTTTATTAGTGTCTTATTTGTGTTTATGTTTTGTTTATCATTTATGCTACGCCAACATTATGCTTTAATACTGCAAAACCGAATTGTGAAATTAGAATTTATGTACAATTATTTCACACTAACAGGTAAGCGATTTGAAGAAATTGAAAGTCATTTCACAGACAGTCAACTCTTCGCATTACGGTTTGCATCCGATGAAGAATTTGTAGATTTAATTAATAGATGTTTGAAAGAAAGTTTATCTGCTGAGGAAATAAAAAAATCAATAGTAAAATGGAAAGCAGACAATCAACGTGTTTAAATTAGACAATGCCAAAACATTTGGATAATATATTAGAACAGCTATGGTGTTAATTTATTTTATAGTTGACGCACTAATTTCTAACAAAAATTTGCTTTCACCAACTGGACTATATTGATTTATCTATTGATTAATGCTTTTCTCAACAACATTATTACTTTTTACACCTCTAATAAAAGTTGGCTACACAATTTTGAATGCTCTTTTTATTGTATTTTGTATGAAAACTCAATTTTATTTTAAGCGTTTTGTAACAATAATAACTAATCTTCATTGAGGTTAGTTTTCACCGAAGCAAATTTGGCTTGGTCATGTTTTGAGTTTTTTTTAGACATTGTATTTTTCAAAAGGATTTACTGAAATAACTCAACAAATAAAAACTTTGCAAGATAAATTATTCTCAAAAAAGTTAGTGTGATTGTGTAAATACAAAACAGCTAAATTGTGTCGTAAGCAAAACTTAGTAATTACATCAAAACTAATTTTAACGTTCGTTTTATTTTGCCCATGAAATTAGTTAAACTTATATCCTAATCCATAAGTCCAAATAATGCTATTAGAATTGTCATATCCATAGTATGGTGCAATAAACATCCATTTTTTATATTCAATTATTGGTGAAACAGCCAATCTTGGAGCCGCTTTTTTATCCATTATTAGTAATGAAGGAAAAGCACCAACTCCAATTTTTAAATTACTCTTCCATTTAAATTTAAGACTCGGTCCACCGACATTTATTCCTAAAGCCTTTTCATTAAAAGATAGACCTAACATGCCATCAATAGCCCAATCAATTTTTTTAGTTGCGTTAGGTTCTTCTTCTTTAGTTTGTGAAAAACATAATTTAGAACTTAAACATAAAATAAAAAGTATAAAAACCTTTTTAAAGTCAAGAATCATATCAGTATCAAATTAGGGTTTAACAATTAAAATTGAAGGCGTGTTATTAAGCCAAACACTTTGCGAATCAATTTGTTTCTTCCAACTATCTAAACTGATAATCATTAAATCTTGCTTTTTTAAAAATTCTTTCTTTATTATTTTCTCATTCATCACCATAATATGATTTGGAGCTATTTGTTCTATTGAACGAATGGATTCTTGCAAAGACGAATTGTTTTTCACACAATCCAATGAATCCAAAATTGTGATTTGTGATCCGTTATTATGGATAAGTTTTTGTGTAAATTCAATTAAAAAAGCATCCTCATTACTAAAAATTGGAATAAAAATTGTGTCAAGATTCACTAATCCTTTGTCCACTAAAATTCCAACAGACATTTTACTATTAGCTAAAATTTGTCTTGTATTTTCGTCAAAAGGAGAATTTTCAAACAAACCTTCCTTACCCGTTATTTTGTCTATTAACCTATCTGGGTTAATGATTCTTGTTGTAAAACCTAAGACTTTGCCCAATAATGTGCCTTCAAAAATAGATTGTCCTAATCCTATCAATAAAAAATCGTACTCACCTTTATTGGCTGTTTCTATTATTTCAGAATTAACATCATTAGAAACCTTAAACTGGGTAATAATTTCTTGATTCAAATGCTCCGATTCGGATAGAACAGGTGTGAAAATTTCTTTTTCATAATCTTTTACATCAAAAGAATGTAGCTCAGAACTCAATGACAAATGCAAGGCAGTAACAACTGTATTTTTAGTTTGTTTTTTCACTAAGCTATTAGCAACCTTTAACAAGGCTTTTCCTTTATCTGGTGTGGCAAAAGAAATCAAAATTTTATACTTGCTTTTGTTTTCTATGGCTTCAGGAACAAAGGTTGATTTATTTTTAAATATATAATTTATCAAATCCAATGCTGGTCCAGTCATAAAAGTAGTTACTAATGCCATAATAACCATCATTGTAAATACCTCTGTGGATAAAACACCTAAGTCATATCCTATATTTAAAACTACCAATTCCATCAAACCTCTAGTATTCATCAAAGCACCAATAGAAAAACTATCGCGCCAATTATGACCTACAAATTTAGCAGCAAGAGCACTTCCTAAAAATTTTCCAACAACGGCTACTAAAATTATAACACCAGTCATTTTCCATAAATAAGGATCATCTAGCAATCCAATTTGAGTACGCAAACCAGTAAAAACAAAAAATAATGGTAGTAAGACAATAACCGATACATCTTCGACTTTTTCAATAAAAACAGTTCTGAATTTAGTGTTTTCTGGCATAATTGCACCAGCCATAAATGCGCCAAACAAAGCGTGAATACCTATAAGTTCAGAAACATAAGATGAAAATAATAAGGTTAAAAAGAAAATAGCTACCACTGGTTTATTCAAACTTTCTTTAGTACTATTAATATCGGCAACTCTCTTAAGAAAAGGTCGAACAACTTTTAACATCAATACTACATAAAGTACAGCCAAACCAATAACGTAAAGCGAACTAGTAAAAGATCCTGCTTTTACAATTGCAATTACAGCAGCCAAAATACACCAAGCGGTCACATCATCGGCAGCTGCACAAGTAATAACAATGGTTCCAAGCTTGGTTTTGTGAATGCCGCGTTCTTGAACAATTCTAGCCAAAACAGGAAATGCAGTAATACTCATAGAAATACCTAAAAACAAACTGTACGAAGAAAATTCAATTCCGGTAGGAGCAAAAGAAGAATAGGTAAAATAAGCAAGTCCTATTCCTAAGGCAAAAGGAATAATAATACTGGCATGACTGATAACAACTGCATCGTGAGCTTTATTTTTAAGTGATTTTAAATCCAGTTCCATGCCAATAACAAACATAAAAAAAATCAATCCTATCTGACTTAAAAATTGTAAATTCCCCAAAGATTCCTTTGGAAAAAGCACTGCCGAAAATTCAGGAAAATGCATTCCAATTAAAGATGGTCCCAAAACAATACCTGCAATAATTTCACCAATCACTGAAGGTTGGCCTATTTTTCTACAAATCCAACCGAAGAATCGAGCTACTAAAATTATAGTAATTATTTGGGCTAAAAGAATAGACAAAGGATGCTCTAAATTATTTTGCATAGAAATGATAAAACTTTTCCAATGCCCATTTTCTATTGAATTAGGAACAATATTTTGACCAATTTCTAATGCTTTCCCTTTTAGAATAATCCAATACATTAAAGCGGAAAAACCACCTATAATTATCAAATAAAATACGGAGTTTTTAATACCTCTCATGTTGCTTTACTTTAAATTAAATCGTTTATATTTAGCAAATATGAGAAGTCATTTACGAGAAATAAAAAGAAACGTAAACTAATTTTAGTACAATGTAATGAGTTGGAAAAACTTTGTAACAAGTTATGCTTTTAGAAGTCTCAAGAAGTTAGAACGGTAGGTATCACTTAAAACCAAACTAATAAATTTGCCATCTTTAAGCTTATTTTTGAGAACAATTTCACTATGATTAAAAAACTGAACCGCTTCGAGTGCCAGAATTTCTTTTTTGTTAATTCTACAAAAATTATCCTTTGGCAATTGTTTTAAAAGTGATTCAAAATTTATGTTTTTTAAAACTAATAAACTTCCATTTTCAGTAATTACTTCTTTATCTCTGCTATCGTTATCAGCAGATTTTATGTAAACAATTTGATTAAAGTATAAAATTGCTTTTCCTTTATCGGTAGTTACTTGGATAAAGTTTTTAGAGGTTTCGGTTTTTTTATATTGAACAACTGCTTTAGAAATGGCTTTTTGCAATCGCTCTTTAGTAACAGGTTTTATTAAATAATCAACTGCATCAACATCGAAGGCATCGGCAGCATAATGCTTATAGGCAGTTGTAAATATTACTAACTTGTTTTGCAACATACCTCCAAGTGTTAATCCATCAATTCCTGGCATTTCAATATCGGTAATACACAAATCAAAATCAAGAGCAGCAAGTTCTTGAAGCAATTTTTCGGGACTATTGAATACCTTTACAATCTCTAATTCAGGCAGCTGTTCGCATAACATTTTTAAGTAAGTTAATCCAGGCAATTCATCATCCAATAAGATGCATTTTAGTTTTGTATTCAAGTAGATTAATTTTTAAATGGGCAGTATAAATAGAGTTATCAACAAATTTATCAAGCTGATATTGATTTTTATAAATAATTTTAAGTCGCTGCTCCAAAGTAGTGACACCAAGACCACTTCGCCCTTTTTTCATTGCTTTTTTATCTGAAATTTTATTAGATACTGTCAGTGAAAAATTATTATCATTAAATTCAAACAGTATAGAAATAAAAGCATCTGGACTTTGTAAATCGGCATGTTTAAAGGCATTTTCTATTAAATCAATAGAAATTAATGGAGCCAACAATTGTTGCTCATAAAGTTTTTCGCTTTCATTAATTTTCGTTTTGACTTTCAACTCAAAGAGTGGACTTATCTTTATTTTATTAATTTCAATAAGATTCAAGGCAAATTCAATTTCTTGTTTTGGTGTAACTAATTTTTGTTGACTGTCATACAAGATGTAATCTAAAACATTCGCCAATTTATCTAGAGCAAAATAGGTTTGATAAGCATGCGATTGAATCGAATTCAGTATGTTTTTAAAAAGATGAGGATTAAGTCTAGACTCCAACGTATCCAGTTGCAATCCATCTACTTTCATTTCTAAAGCATTAAACTTCGCATCAAGTCCTTTCTTTGTCTCTTTTGCACGATATAAATACCACGCCAACAAACCGGAAAGCAATAACAACAAGACTATAATAAAAGAAAGTATGTAAATCATAATAGTGACCAACTGTTGATATGCAAATTTAGGTTTATTTTTTTATTACAAGTGATAAATAGTGCAAACGTATTCTCGTATAAAAAACAAAAGTGATGGCTGACAAGCCAAAAATATACCTTAATATTTGTTGCTCTATAATTGTCATAGATTAATTTTTCTATTCTAATTAAAATCAATATTTTCGGACAATGATATTTAAAAAGATACATTTCCCAATTTTTATTGTTATTGCTATTTGCTTATTTAATGCTTGTGCAAAAAAAGTGCAAGAAAAAAATAAAAAATATTCTTATTTTTTAGCTAAAGCAGACTCGTTAAAAGCAAACCAAAATTTCGACAAAGCATTTTACTATTACAATCAAGCCAAACTATCGTGTAGTGAAGATGAAAAAGCCCGAAAAGTATATGCGCTTTATTTTATGGCTCAAATCCAGCAATTAACATGTGATTTTTCAGGCAGCGAAGCAACAGCAACCGAAGCCTTAAGAATTTGTCCCGATTATGAAAATATAGTAAGCATATACACTCTTTTAGGGCTTTCCTATCAAGAACAATTTGACTTTGAAAACGCCAATAAATATTACAATTTAGGCTTAGCTAGAACAAGAAAAGAGATAGAAAAGTGTGTGCTTAAAAACAATATTGGATATGCATTGCTGGAATCCAAAAAGTACCAAGAAGCAAAAGAAGTATTTAACAAAATAATTTATAACGATTCACTTATTGTCGACAAACCAAATTATGCTAAAGTTCTTGACAACCTTGGTTTTGCCTATTTCAAATTAAACAATCCCAAAGCAATCGGTTTTCTATCAAAAGCGCTAAAGATAAGAGACAGCATAAATAATAATTCAGAGTTAGTTGCATCTTACATGCATTTTTCAGAATACTATCAGAATTTAAATCTCAAACTGTCTAACGATTTTGCACAAAAAGCTTACAATGCCGCTACCGCAACTAATAGCCCAGACGACAGAATAGAAGCTATCAAATTTCTTATTGCTTCCTCCAAAGATAATAAGGTCAAATCTCTTGCATTACAGCAAATGAGTATATCCGATAGCATTAGTAGAATTCGTCAAAATTCTAAAATACAATTTGCCAAAATAAAGTTTGATACAACTATAGCTCAAAAAGAAAGCGAAAAGCAAAAAAGTCAAAAACAACTCTATTTATCTCTTTTCCTTTTTGTAACAACACTATCAATAGTAATTTTCTTTGCAGTTAGAATTCGCAACAAAAGAAAACTTCAAAAAGCAACTTACGATACCGAAACTAGAATTGCTAAAAAACTACATGATGAACTCGCAAATGACGTTTTTAATGCCATGACGTATGCCGACACTCAAGATTTGCAAAACCCATCAAACAAAGAATTCCTAATAGAAAACTTAGACAAAATTTATACCCAAGCCAGAAACATTTCTAAAGAAAACAGTCAAATAGATACTAGTGACACTTTTGAAGCCGTGCTTAAGGCAATGCTTTCAACTTTCAATAGCAATAAAATTAATGTTATTTTAAAAAATAATTCATCCGCTACAGATTGGTTAAAACTTCCCAAAGAAGCGAAAATTGTGATCTACAGAACACTGCAAGAATTAATGGTAAACATGAAGAAACACAGCCAGTGCAGCTTGGTTGTAATAGCATTCGAGAGCAGAAAAAACAGTATCGAAATCAACTATTCTGACAACGGAATTGGATGTCCTGAAATGTTAAATTTTAAAAAAGGTCTCCAAAATGCGGAAAACCGTATTTTATCCATAAAAGGAACCATTACTTTTGATACTGAAACCAATAAAGGATTCAAAGCAAAAATAAAAATTCCCAAATAACAAGCAGCATTATGTTTAAGAAAGTAATAATAGCCGAAGATTTTGACAGCATTAATTTAGCCGTAATGCAAGTATTGAGCGAACTAGGCGTTACCCAAATTCACCATGCCAAATACTGCGACGATGCACAACTAAAAATAAAAAAAGCAAATCTAGACAACCAACCTTTTGATTTACTAATAAGTGATTTATCTTTTAGAGCCGATCACAGAAAAGTAGAATTAGTCGGTGGTGATGATTTAATTAAATGGGTTCGTGAGGTACAACCCGATTTAAAAATAATAGTTCATTCGGTCGAAGATAAAACCTTTCATATTAAATCACTATTTGAAAATCAAAACATAGACGGATTTGTAATTAAAGGTCGACGAAGTATTAAACAACTCAAAACAGCAATCAACACTCTTTTCTTAAACGATAACAAATATATTTCTCCTGAAGTAGATTACATACTACAAGACAAAACCATCAACGAGATTGATGACTACGACATTGAACTTATAAAACAACTTTCCTTAGGCGTTCCTCAAGAAAAAATGGATATTAAATTCAAAGAATTAGGGATAACTCCTAACAGCAAAAGTACTATTGAAAAAAGAATTGGAAAACTAAAAGACTACTTCAAAGCCAATAATACAGTACACCTAATCTCTATTGCTAAAGATTTAGGAATAGCTTAGCGAAAACAGTTTGCTTTTATATTTTTCCTTCGTTTTCAATCATAAAATAAAAGTTCAAGACTTAACGGTAAAGGAGTTCTGCAACAACATGAAAAATTCCAACCATACTTGGTTAAAGCATTCTTTTAAAAAAGCATTAAAAGGTACTAAATTTGTAGGACTTTCAAATGTTTATCCTATAGTTTTAAAGCAGCCAGATAACTTCTAGCAGTTTGTTTATTTTTAACAGCTTAAATAGTACAACAATAAAAATCATTTTTAAACATATAGCACTAAAAACCAAACAACTAATATATTGTGAAAATAATAATTACATGATAGTGATAGTTATATGATTCAAACTATCGATTAATAGTACATTTGCAGGACAAAAGGCGCATTTTGTATTTTTTTGTAAGATAAAGTATCTAAAAGACAAAGCCTGCATCGCGTTTAATACTCCCACATCTATTATGAAAATACTATTACATCTTTTGACCAAAGGACGGTCAATTAGCGCCCAATTGCGAGCTAAAATATTTGTTTCTTCCTATACTATCTTATTTCTTTTCTTAATCGCTACGATTTCTGCAAATGGGATGCGAGAACCTAACAATTTGAAAACAGTTAAATTGTCTAAAACTGCAGTCTTGCTATCAAATGCAACAGTAGGTTTAGGAGGTAATTATGCCACTTTAAAATTAGCTTTCGATGCTATAAATGCAGGAAGTGTTACTGGAGTAATTACGCTTCAAATTATAAGCAATACAACAGAAACCGCAATGGCAACTTTAAACGCCAGCGGCACGGGATTGGCCAATTACAGTTCGGTTGTGACTTATGCAACAGGAACAGGTTATTCTATTAG
>JAIEMH010000356.1 GCA_019752245.1 Flavobacteriaceae bacterium | reverse complement strand
GTAATCTAAAGCATTGTTTACTTTAATTGCATTTTTCTCGATATCTAATCCCCAGTCTCCGATTGGTCCTAATTTTGGAGTTAATCCAAAAAGCGGAATAAAATAATCGGTTTCAAAAACTTGTTGAACGCCTTCGTTTTCTAAAACAATACTTTCAACATGATCTTTTCCATTAATCGCAACTACTTCTGCTGGAGTAATTAGTTTAATTTTTCCTAGTTTTTTTAATTCTTGTACTTTTTCTACAGAATCTAAAGCACCACGAAATTCGTTTCTTCTATGCACCAAAGTAACTTCAGAAGCTACATTAGAAAGGAAAATACTCCAATCTAAAGCTGAATCTCCACCGCCAGCAATTACAATTCGTTTATCACGAAATAATTCTGGATCTTTTACAAAATATTCTACACCTTTTTCTTCGTAGAAAGCAATGTTTTCTAATTGTGGTTTTCTCGGTTCAAAAGTTCCTAAACCGCCAGCAATTGCTACCGCTTTTGCGTGATGTTTTGTTCCTTTATTAGTAGTAACTATAAAAGTTCCGTCTTCTAATTTGTCAATAGTTTCGGCAGTTTCAGCCAAAGTAAATCCTGGTTGAAATTGTTTGATTTGTTCCATCAAATTGGTTACTAAATCACCTGCTAAAACTTCGGGATAACCTGGAATATCAAAAATTGGTTTTTTAGGATATAACTCCGCCAATTGACCTCCGGGTTGCGGAAGCGCATCAATAATATGACATTTTAATTGTAATAATCCTGCTTCAAAAACGGCAAAAAGTCCGGTTGGACCGGCGCCTATAATAAGTATATCGGTTTCAATCATTTTTTCAAAATTAAGATTGGCAAAGTAACAGAGCTATGCTATCATTAAATATGATTTTTATCATAATCAAAAATTAAGCTATGTTCTCTACAGTTTCAATTTGTGGAGCATATTTTTTTATGGTAGTTTCAACTCCGGCTTTCATTGTACTGATGCTTAAACTACATGAAGTGCAAGCGCCTTGAAGACGCACTTTTACGTGCTTTTCATCGTCTATAGAAACCAAGCTAATATCACCTCCATCAGAATTCAAAAAAGGTCTGATTTCTTCAAGTGCTTTTTCAACATTCAATGTTAACTCTTCGTGTGTCATAATTATAAATTAGAAAATGAGTTAATTAGAAAATGCAATTAAAAGTTATCTAATTGGCACATTTTCTAATTATCAAATTATTTTTTTACAGCAGAACATCCTGCCATTGTTGTTATTTTAATAGCTTCCGTTGGTGCAAGATTTTCGTTTCTATTTACTGTTTCTTGAACCACATTTCTTGCGATTTCTTCATATATTTTTTCTAATGGAGAAGCAGTTTGCAATGCTGCCGGACGACCATAATCACCTGCTTCACGAATACTTTGCACCAATGGAACTTCTCCTAAAAATGGTACTTGTAAATCTTCTGCAAGATTTTTAGCGCCTTCTTTTCCGAAAATATAATATTTGTTATTTGGCAATTCTTCTGGCGTGAAATAGGCCATATTTTCTATAATTCCTAGAACTGGAACGTTGATAGCATCAGATAAAAACATAGAAACGCCTTTTTTAGCATCGGCAAGCGCTACTGCTTGAGGTGTACTCACGATAACCGCGCCTGTAATAGGTAAAGACTGCATTATCGATAAGTGAATATCACCAGTTCCTGGCGGTAAATCGATTAACATAAAATCTAATTGTCCCCAATCGGCATCAAAAATCATTTGGTTTAATGCTTTTGCAGCCATTGGTCCACGCCAAATAACAGCTTGACTTGGAGACGTGAAAAATCCGATAGAAAGCAATTTGATTTCATAACTTTCGATTGGTTTCATTTTAGATTTTCCGTCAACTTCTATTGAAATCGGTTTTTCATTTTCAACATCAAACATTATTGGCATACTTGGCCCATAAATATCGGCATCAAGAACTCCAACTTTGAATCCCATTTTTGCTAAACTTACAGCTAAATTGGCAGTTGTTGTAGATTTTCCTACACCACCTTTTCCGGAAGCTACAGCAATAATGTTACTGATTCCAGGAATAGATTTTCCTTTTATTTCGTTTGGATTTTCTTTGGCTTCTACTTTGATATTTACTTTAACAATAGCACTTGGAGAAAATTTCTCGTGAATTAGTTTTTTAATATCATCTTCAGCACGTTTTTTAATATGCATTGCCGGAGTTGAAATTAACAAATCTACAGTTACTTCATCACCAAAAATTAGTACATTTTTCACTGCACCGCTTTCTACCATATTTTTTCCTTCACCAGCAATAGTAATAGTTTCTAATGCTTTTAGGATTTCTTTTCTATCTAATTTCATTGTCAATGTTTTTTATAAAATATCATTCTTTTTATTCAGACTGATTTTAGATTGCAAAGATAGTAAGAAGTTTAGGAGTTTAAAAGTTTAGGAGTTTAAAGTTTTGTTATAATGAGATAGTTATAATTTATTATTTTGAATCAGGTTAATTTTGAAATTGATGTATTGAAGTTGCAAAGTATTTTTTAAAACATCATATTCAGATGAAAGTAATTGATTCTTTACTGATGACAGTGATATTGATTCGATTTTTCCTGATAAAAATTTCGCTTGAGTTGTTGTAAATGAAGCTTTTGCATAAGTTAACGTTTCCTCAAATTTATTTTGAAGTTGTAAATAATTCAGTTGATTTTGCTTTTCTAATGCAATTTGATTTTCAATTTTTTGTTGTTCTTGGCTAATTACGAGTTTATTTTTTTCGGTTTGAATTTTAGCCGAAACATTCTTTTTACTGTTTCTAAATCCGTTGAAAATTGGAACACTTAATTGAACTCCAACTTGCTGGTTTTTGTTATTACCAATTTGATTTCCGAAATTTTCAAAACTTGAATTAGATTGATTTAATGGCTTATAATAAAAACTAGAAATAGAATAAAAAGACGACAAAACTGGTAAATTACTAGCTCGATGCATACTTAATTCCTTCAAACTACTTTTGTAATTTAGTTCGGCAGATTTTATTTTTGGATTAGAAATTTCGGTTGAAACTTGCGTTGAAGCAGTTGCAGAATCTGAAATCAGAATAACATCTGAAATGGAAATAGCAGCAACATTCATCAATTGAAACAATTGCATTTTTTGAATATTGTACAATTGTTGTGTTTCTAAAATTCGTTTTTCTTCTTGCGCAAAACTTAATTGAACATCGTATAAATCGCTTTTGGGTTTGCTTCCAATTTCGACTTCTTTAGAAATTCTATCTAAATTAAAAACCGCATTTTTAAATTGCTCTTTCTGAATTTTAAGTAATTCTTGCGTAAAAAGCGCTTGATAATAACTGTCTAGAAGTTGTAATTTATATTCGTTTTCGATGACTTCTTTATCGGCTTTGGATTTTTCGATATCTATTTTATTTTTCTGAGCATTGGCAAACGCATTAAAATCGATTAAATTCATGTTGGCATTCAAATAAAAATTATCATACTGAATATTTGAACTTACACGACCATTAGTTGACGGATCGATGGTTGAACCAAAATTATACGATTGATTTCCATTAAAACTAACGTTGGGCAACAATTGATTCCAAACAGAGTTTCTACTTTTTTCAATTCGCTTTACTTCAAGTTGGCGGATTTTAATTTCGATATTATTTTCTAAGGCTTTATCGATGCATTTCTGCAACGGCCAAGTGGCATCCTGACCGTGTGCAAAATTGCTTCCTACAACTATTAAACTCAAAATTATTATTTTCTTTATGTGATTCATTTCGTTTTATTTTTAACCACGGATTTTACTGATTGTTTATAATTTTCATAATTTTACTTCTCGCAAAGACACAAAGACACAAAGTCCAATGCCTATTTTATTTGCGTCTTTGCGAGACAGATATAAAAATTTTTGAAATTGACTTTTGAAATTGACTTTTGAATTTGATTTTTGAATTTGATTTTTGAATTTGATTTTTGAAATTGACTTTTGATATTGATTATTCGTATTTTAAATACTTCAAAACATCAACTCTTGTTGCCTGATATGCTCTTGACAAAACCACAATTAAAGTCAAAATCATTAAAATTATAAATCCGACCAAAAATGGAATTAGGGAAATATCAATTCTGAAAGCGAAATTTTGAAGCCACAAATTCAGCAAATAATACACTGGAAATAGCGCAATCAAAAAACCGATTATGCAAAAAATGATATATTGTTTCGATAATTCTTTCAGCAAAATATTGGTTTCTGCACCGAGTGCTTTTCTGATCGCAATTTCCTTCATTCGATTTTGAATTGAAAATGATGCCAAAGCAAATAATCCGAAAAGTGCAATTAATATGACAATAATATTCAAAACCGAAAATAGATTTCTCTGGCTGATGTAATCGCTGTAAGTTCGGGCAAAATTTTTATCGACAAAATCATACGAAAATGGATAACGTGTATCGATTTTTGTGGTCCAAAACTTTTCTATTTCTGCAACCGTTTCTAGGCTGTTTTCTGGATTTATTTTTATGTAAATTCTGCTTAAAAAACTACTTTCTGAAATGGTTTTCAAATGATAAAACAGCATTGGCGGAACATCTTTTTGTGGTCCTAAAACATTGAAATCCTCCACTACTCCAACAATTTTTAATCTTCGAATTCCTGGATTTTCTCCGTCGTCTCTAACTTCAAATTCTTTCCCTATCGGATTTTTTTCGCCCATCATTTTTACCGTTGCCTGATTTACAAGCACTGAACTTATTGTGTCTGAGGCAAATTTTGGCGAAATATCTCGTCCTTGCACGACCTTAATCTTCATCAAATCTAGTAACCCAAATTCCATCGACATATTATCAACCTCAACATCTTTGCCTTTGTAGGCGAAAACAGAAGAGAAATATCCACCAAATCCAAAAGAAAAATTACCCGCAGAAACTTTTTCGACACCTTCAATTTTGAGTAATTCATTTTGAATCATAGCAAAATCTTTCGGTTTTTTGGGTTCGTTTAAATTGATATTCAAAACTTGATTTCCACTAAAACCAATATCTTTATTCATCATAAAATTGACTTGCTGAAAAACAATATAAGATCCAATTATAAAAAAAGAAGCTATTGCAAATTGCAAAATAAGCATTGAATTTCTAAGCCAAATTCCTTTTTTGCTTCGACTGAAATTTCCTTTCAAGACATTAAGAACTTCAAAATTTGAAATATAAATCGCAGGAAAAATTCCGGCAAAAAGGATTGTAATTACGAAAACCAAAAACAACTGAATGTAAAACTGACCGCTATTTATGACCAATTCTTTCGATAAAAACTGGTTGTAATACGGAAGAAAAAGTTCCACAAGAACCAAGGCAAAAAGTATTGCAAATGAAGTGATGAGTACCGTTTCCATTACAAACTGAAAAACAATTTGTGTTTTTGTTGCGCCAATAATTTTGCGAACGCCAACTTCTTTAGCACGTTTTATAGCATTTGCAGTAGCAAGATTGATGTAATTTACGACAGAAAGAATTAAAATCAGGATTGATAAACCCAACATAATCAGCAAGAATTGATAATTTCCGCTTCCTTCTGGATAACCATTTACAACTTTTGAATGTAATCTTGCGTTTGCCAAAGATTCTAGATAAGGCTTGTCTAAACCAAAATTCTTGATGTATTCTTCTGAAGAAATTCCTTTTTCTTTGGCAAATTTTTTCGCTTGTTTTTCGACATAAATATTCCAAATTTGTTTTTCAACGGCTTCTTTACTATCTGAGTTTTTCAATTTTAAAACCAAAAAACAAGTATGACTTTGCCAATTTTCAGCATTTTTTTTGACATTTTCTTCAAATTCTTCTCGTAAAACAACTGACGGTGCAACTGAAGATTTTTCGGAAATTTTATAAACGCCACCAACGACACAATTTTTATCACCAATTTTTAGCGATTGATTTATCGGATTTTCATTTCCAAAAATAAGTTCCGCAGTTTGTTCAGAAATTGCTACACTATTCTTATTTTTCAGCGCATTTTTCGCACTTCCTTTTGTAAATTGAAATGGGAAAAAAGAAAAGAAATTACCTTCCGATTTTAGGATTTTCTGAACCATTTCTTTCTTGTCGTTGTACTCAATTAACGCGCCGTTATAACCTGGCTGAAAATTGCAATAGGATACTACTTCAGATGAATTTCGCTTTAAAGTTTCACCCAGCGGAATAACATTGTAAGCTAGAAAACCCGATCGTGGCTGATCATTTACAACTTGAAAAATGGTTTCTTTCTCAGGATTCCAAGCGTTGTAACTTTGTTCATCGTTCCAATATAAGATTGCGAAAATCAATCCTGCGATGCCAATACTCAAACCCAAAACGTTCAAAGCTGTAAAAAGCTTGTTGTTTTTGATGTGGAACAAAAATATATTTATCCAATTTTTCAGCATCTTATTCGTATTTTAAATATTTTAGAATATCAATTCTTGTTGCTTGATAAGCTCTTGATAAAACCACTACCAGCGTTAAAATCAGTAAAATAATAAATCCAACAATGAATGGAAGTATCGAAATATCAATTCTGAAAGCGAAATTCTCTAGCCACAAATTCAGTAAATAATACACTGGGAATAGCGCAATTAAAAATCCGATTACACAAAAAACGATGTATTGTTTTGATAATTCTTTCAGTAAAACATTGGTTTCGGCACCAAGTGTTTTTCTGATGGCGATTTCTTTCATTCGTCTTTGAATTGAAAATGAAGCCAAAGAGAACAATCCGAAGAGCGCAATTAAAATTACAATCACGTTCAACAATGAGAATAAATTCTTTTGTTTTACATATTGTTTATAGGTTCGCAAGTAATTTTTATCGACAAAATCGTAATCAAATGGATATTCAGAATCTACATTTTTTGTCCAAAATTTTTCGATGTCAGCTATGGTTTGCTCCATATTATCTGAATTTACTTTTACGAAAACATCACTCAGGTTATTGATCATCCATGGAACCGTTTTAAAGTGAAAAAATACCATTGGTGGCACTTTGCCTTGCGGACTGTATAGATTGAAATCCTTTACAATACCTATAATTTTATACTTGGTTTCATTCCAAATCATTGTTTTGTCGATAGGATTTTTCTCTTTCATCAACTTCAATGCAGTTTCGTTAACCATTATTGAATTGATTGTATCTGAAGCTATTTTTGGATTTAAATTACGACCTTGAACAATCTGAATTTTCATCATTTGGAGCATATCAAAATCTACAGCAATATTTTGCGCCTGAATATTCTCTCCGTTATGACTAAATCCAGACGACGAGTCGTTTCCACCACCAAATCTAAACGCTCCAGTTGCTACTTTTTCTACACCTTTTATCTTAGAAATTTCACTTTTCAGAGTAGTATAATTATTATAAATTAATTGTTCTTTTTCATATAATGCTTTGGGCTTGTTGTAGGTAATATCCAAAACTTGACTTCCTGAAAACCCTAAATCTTTATTAGCCAAATAATTTACCTGCTGATATACAATATAAGAACCGATGATGAAAAATGAAGCAATTGCAAATTGAAAAATCAGCATTCCGTTACGCAACCAAACGCCGCTTTTACTTCGTCCAAAATTACCTTTCAGCACTTTTAAAGTTTCAAAATTGGAAACATAAATTGCCGGAAAAACTCCTGCAGCAACTACCGTTATTATAAAAATTAAAATCAGTTGAGAATAAAATTGACCGCTAAAAATGACTAATTCCTTATCTAAAAATTCATTGTAAAATGGCAGAGACAACTCCACAATAACCAATGATAAAAGAATAGAAAACAAAACGATGGTAATAGTTTCAAACAGAAATTGTTTTACAATATCCAACTTCGATGCGCCAACAATTTTACTGACACCAACTTCCTTAGCACGACGAATGGCGTTTGCAGTTGCAAGATTTACATAATTCACAATGGATAAAACCAAAATCAGAATTGACAAGCCGAGCATAATCATTAAAAACTGATAATTCCCTTTGCCTTCAACCATTCCTTGACCAACAGAATACAATCTTGAAATAGAAATTGGTTCTAAAATAAAGTTATAACTACCGTATTTTTTTTCATATTCTTTAGGGTCAATACCTTCTTCTTTGGCATTTTTTACTGTTTGATTTTGATAATAAATAGCGTTCATTTTTGCCGAAAGTTCTTTTTTCTTCGATGGATCTTTTAATTTTATAAACCATCCGCAATTAAAATGACCCCATTTTCCTTCATTTTCCTTAATCCTTCCTTTCATATCATTGACAATTGCATTTGGAGCAATGGAGGAATTTCCGGGAATTTCATATACAGCAGTTACCGTAAGTGTTTTATTTTCAAATTGAAATTGCTTACCAATTGCGGTTTCTGTTCCAAAAAAAAGTGCTGCTGTTTTTTGATTGAGTGCAATGCTGTTTTCATCTTTAAAAACGGTTTTTGCACTTCCTTCGATAAATTTAAACGGAAAAAGTTCGAAAAAATCATTTTGGGTATTGAACACTTTCTCCACAATTTGTTTTTTGCCTTTGTATCTATAAAGTGGCGATTCATACCAGTTTTGTATAAAAACCATTTTATCGATATTGGGATCATTTTTTACAAATGGTTCTAAAGTTACTGGAATATTTGTCCAAGCAGGACTTCCCTCACCTAAATCTACGACAACCTGAAAAACGCTGTCTTTGTTTGGATTCCACTGATTATAATTTTGTTCATCGTTCCAATATAAGGTTGCAAAAATCAATCCTGCAATACCAATACTCAAACCCAAAACATTCAAAGCAGTGAAAAACTTGTTGTTCTTGATGTGATATAAAAATATATTTATCCAATTTTTTAGCATTAGTTCCAGTCTTTATTGTTTTACTAAAACATCAATATTGCGACTGTTTGTTTTTTCAGAAAGCACAATTCCGTCTTTCATAAAAATAGTTCTTTGCGAAAAAGAAGCATCATAATCGGAATGC
>JAIEMH010000025.1 GCA_019752245.1 Flavobacteriaceae bacterium | reverse complement strand
ACAATCTGTCTAATACGATTTACATCACCTTTCAAAATCTTTGGCAAATTTGGAGATTGAGAATAGTGAAAATTTAATCCTTTTTTATTAGCTCTAATTGTAATATTAGTTTTTATTTCTTCAAATAACTTATGCGCATCAAATTCTAACACTTCCAAAGTAATTTCATCTTTCTCAATCTTAGAAAAATCAAGGATATCGTTTACTGAACTCAATAATCCCGTAGAAGAACTTTTAATTATTTGGCATTTTTCCCGAATAGAATTGCTATCTGTTTCTCCGTCAATAGAATCAATAAAGTTCATAATTGTATTTAAAGGAGTTCGCAATTCATGACTAATATTAGATAGGAAATACGATTTCATTTCACTCATTTCTTCTAATTTTTGTAGAGCAAGAGTTTGAAGATTTTCTCTATCTTTTTTTAGATTCTTAATCAAATTACCCATAGATAGTGAGAGAAAGATAATTTCTAATCCTGTACCAAGTTTTGAACTGTTTTGAGTTAAAAATGTATTAGGAACTTCACCAAAGTTATTCAGTATAAAAATCCCAAATCCTAAAATTAAAAAAAGAACTCCAAAGCTAAAAAAAGTATCAACAGGCTTTTTATTATAATATAAATAAACCACTGATATAATGATTAGCATAAGAATTGCTAATCCCAAGACATTGGCTAACGGATAACAATATGCGAAAAAAGAGGGAACAAACACAATAACACCTATCAATATAAATGCTAAAATATAAACGATATTAAAAAGTTTGTAAATAAGTGGGTTGTATTGTTTAATTTTTAAAAAAACCTCTCCATATTTACCCAACATAACACCAGCAATCATAGCAAATATTAATACTGAATGCTTAGAAAACCATCCTCCGTTAGGTGTAACTAATTGATAAAAATATCCATCTATAGAAAACTGCATTAAACCAATAAAAATAACATATAAACTATAGTAAAGAAATACACGCTCTTTCAATGCAAAGAAGAAGAAAAAGTATAGAATAGAAGCTACAGCAAGAATTCCATAAAAGAAACCATAAACAATTTGCTCAAAAGATGTTTTAGAGATGAAACTTTCTTCACTCATCAACAACACAGGTGCATTTATTACTTCTCCATCGCTTTTTAAATGGATATAAAAATCTGAAGTAGAATTTGGTGATAAATTAACAGTAAATATTGTTTTTCTATGTTTGAAACTTCTATTTTCAAAAGGAATTACATCACCGCTTATTTGCAAATCAACCAAGTGATTATCTTCAATTTTATAAAAATCTGCAACATCTACAACAGGTCTTGAAGATTCAAGAAAATATTTTAATTTTTTAGTTGAATTATTTTTTATTGAAAAATGCAACCAATAATTATCTTTTGTAAAACCTAAATCAGTGTTTCCATTTGGTAACAAAGTAAATTTATTAGAAGGTATCTTAAGAACATCTTTAATAGACAATTGCTTCTGCTTTACATTAACTATATTAGTAAATTTATGTAATGATGTAGATGTTATTTTAGAACCTTCATTAATTATAAATTGAGGAAAACACCTAGTTGTGCAAAATAATGATATCATTACCATGCACGTTAAAAAAGATTTTGATAAATTCATAAAGTTATTATAAAATTGATTGGGATTAATATTTACGAAAAAAAAATAAGTGTGGTTTTAAACTTACAAAAAAATCATTTTTAATTTATTATGTTTGCTTTTAATTGAAATTTCATGAAACTAGTATTTGCATCCAACAACAAAAATAAAATTAAAGAAATTCAGCTTTTAGTTCCTTCATCAATTCAAATAGTAAGCCTTGAAGATATTGGTTGCACAGAAGACATACCAGAAACAGCCAATACCATTGAAGGAAATGCAATTCTAAAAGCCAATTATGTAACCCAAAACTATGGTTTAAACTGTTTTGCAGACGACTCAGGATTGGAAGTTGATGCACTAAATGGCGAACCTGGAGTTTATTCGGCTAGATATGCAGGCGAACCAAAAAATGATGATAACAATATGAATAAATTGTTATTAAATTTAAAAGATAAAAACAATCGGAAAGCCAATTTTAAAACTGTTATTTGTCTAAATATTAATGGCGAACAACATCTTTTCACAGGAATCATAAACGGAAAAATCATAGAAGAAAAAATAGGAAACAATGGCTTCGGCTACGATCCTATTTTTGTTGCAGATGGTTATACTAAAACCTTTGCAGAGCTTTCTATAGAAGAGAAATCAACAATAAGTCATCGCGGAATAGCAGTAAAAAAATTGGTTGAATTTTTAAAATAAAAAGATGAAATTGTACAAATAAAACACCTTAACTTTTATTATAAACAATCTCGCAACACTTGTTACAGTTACATTTTTTAACTTCTACCGACAACCGAACAAATACAACTACTTGATTATCAAATTAAAACAAATTAGTTTATATCGTTTTTAAAGAGTACCTTTGCACCCAATTTAAAATACTTTATGAATAAATTTGAACAATTAGGATTGAATGAGTCGCTACTGCTGGCGATCAAAGATCTAGGATTTGAGAATCCGTCAGAAGTGCAAGAAAAAGCGATTCCAATACTATTGGAACAAGACACAGATTTAGTTGCTTTAGCACAAACAGGTACAGGGAAAACGGCAGCTTTTGGTTTTCCGCTTATTCAAAAAATCAATGCTGAGAATAGAGATACGCAAGCATTAATTTTATCACCAACACGTGAACTTTGCTTACAAATTACCAACGAAATTAAAAACTACTCTAAGTATGTAAAAGGTTTACATACAGTAGCTGTTTATGGTGGAGCGAGCATAACTGAACAAGCCAGAGACATCAAACGTGGGGCACAAATTATTGTGGCAACTCCAGGTAGAATGCAAGACATGATTAACAGAGGTCTTGTAAACATTAAAAACATCAACTACTGTATTCTTGATGAAGCAGATGAAATGTTGAATATGGGTTTTTATGAAGACATCGTATCTATATTATCAGATACTCCAGACGAAAAAAGCACATGGTTATTCTCTGCAACAATGCCTGCTGAAGTAGCAAGAATTGCAAAGAAATTTATGGTTTCACCTGCAGAAATTACTGTAGGAAGCAAAAATTCAGGTTCGGCTACTGTTTCTCACGAATTTTATTGTGTGAACGCTCGCGACCGTTATGAAGCTTTAAAACGTTTAGCCGATGCTAATCCAGATATTTTTTCTGTAGTTTTTTGTAGAACAAAACGTGATACTCAAGCCGTTGCAGAAAAATTAATTGAAGATGGATATAGCGCTGCAGCTTTGCACGGAGATTTATCTCAAGCGCAACGTGATGGTGTAATGAAATCTTTTAGAGGTCGTCAAATTCAAATGCTTGTTGCAACTGATGTAGCAGCTCGTGGAATTGATGTTGATAATATTACTCACGTAGTAAACTATCAATTGCCAGACGAAATAGAAACCTATAATCACCGTTCTGGCCGTACTGGTCGTGCAGGAAGATTAGGAACTTCTATCGTAATTGTCACAAAAAGTGAATTGCGTAAAATTTCGTCTATCGAAAGAATTATCCAACAAAAATTTGAAGAAAAAACTATTCCTTCTGGAATTGAAATCTGCGAAATACAATTACTTCACTTAGCTAACAAAATTAAAGATACTGAAGTTGATCATGAGATAGACAATTATCTTCCAGCTATCAACGAAGTTCTTGACGGTTTAACTAAAGAAGAATTAATCAAGAAAATGGTTTCTGTTGAATTCAACCGATTCATCAATTATTACAAAAAGAAACGTGATCTATCTGGTGAAAAAGGAGAAAGAAGCGAAAGAAGTTCTGAGCCAAGAGAAATTAGAGCTGGTGATCCAGTTAGATATTTCGTAAACATCGGTTCTAGAGACGATTTCGATTGGATGCAATTGAAAGATTTCTTGAAAGAAACATTAGACTTAGGTCGTGATGACGTTTTTAAAGTTGATGTAAAAGAAGGATTCTCTTTCTTTAACACTGATGGTGAACATACTGACAAAGTTATGTCTGTCCTTAACGGATTTGACCTTAACGGAAGAAGAATAAACGTTGAAATTTCTAAAAACGAAGGCGGAGGCGGAAGACGTGATCACAACGGAAGAAGTTCTGGTGGTTTCGGTGGCGGAAGAAGTTCTGGCGGATTTAGAGGTGGCGATAGAAACGAAAGAAGTTCAGCTCCAAGAAGCGGAAGCTTTGGTCCTAGAACAGATAGAAACGAAAGAAGTTCATCAGCACCAAGACGTGAAGGTGGCTTTTCATCTGACAAACCAGCAAGAGAAGGTGGTTTTAGAAGTGATAGAGGCGCAGCTCCAAGAAGAGAACCTGGTTCTTCTCAAAGAGAAGACAGAGCACCAAGAAGATCTGAAGGAAGTTCTGATAGACCAGCAAGTCGTTCATTTGACGATGCTAAAACTAGAAGACCTAGAAGAAGTTAAATTATAATTTCTAAATAATACTAAACTCCAATTTTTGATTTTTCAATATTGGAGTTTTTTTTGTTAATAGCATTTTGTTAATTTTCTTATAATAATTTATCAAAGCTATTAATAATCTTCAATAGTTTTATACTTTTAAACTTTCAAACAAGGACATGAGATATTTTGTAGCTTTTTTATTTCTTTTATTTTCGATTACTTCTTTTTCGCAAGAAACAACACAACTCCAGAAAAAAGTATCTGGAACTATAGTAAATGGTACGACTTCAATTCCTCTATCAAATGTAAACATAATTAACATCAATAAAGTAAGAGGAACTGTATCTAATGTTAGAGGTGCTTTTGAAATTGATGCCGATGTAAACGACACCTTGCACATCACCATGATTGGTTTTCAATCACTTAGAGTAAGAGTAACTAACGACTGGGTGAAAAATGGAAATGCAAAAATTGAACTTACAGAAAAAGCCATTGCACTTGAAGAAGTTGTTGTTAGAAAATATAACTTAACAGGTTATCTAGAAGTTGACACTAAGTTAATTCCAGAACAAGAAAATTACCGATACAGCATTTCTGGATTACCACAAGGTTATGAAGCTGGAGAATATTCACCAAAAGCTTTTTCGCGTGTTATGAACTCTATTTTCAATCCAGCAGACATGCTTTATAACTTCTTTGGGAAAAAACCAAAAGAACTGCGCAGGTTAAAAGAAATGAAGAAAGATGATACTGTGAAAAACCTTCTTGAAACTAAATTTGACAGAGAAACCATTTCCATATTATTAGGAATAGACAAAAAAGAAATTGCCGAAATTTTACAACATTGCAACTATTCTGAATCATTTATTCAAACGGCTAACGACTTACAAATTTTGGACGCCATAAGTCAATGTTACGAACAATACAAAGTATTAAAGAAATAAAAAATACTAGCAATTTTATCTATCCTCAATTGTTAAATCAGTTGGGGATTTTTTTATATTTACGTAGGCTTATAAATGTTTGCTTATTGCTACTATATAAGTTAGCGGTAATTTGGTAAAACGAAAAGTGAAACCATTAAATTTAAAATGCAAAAATTAATCTTTATTTTACTATTAATTGGTCAATCTATTAATGGACAGATTAAGCCTGGAAAGTATTCAATAATTTCTGATTCTAAAACAGGACGAATAGAATTGCAAATTCATGATGACAAAACTTTTACCTACATAAACAGAAATCATATAAGTTGCTTTGTTTGGTATGAAATTAAGGGCAAATGGAAAATAGAATTTGACAAACTTATCTTAATTGATTCTGTAACAGCTTTCAAAAAAAAATTAAATAGTGCTGTAACTTTACTTCGAACCACAATTTATAGAATTTCTAAAAATAAATTGATTTTTAATTCTCAATATCATAATAAAAATGGAGACAAATATATTTATGGAAGAAATCTCAATGGAAATTTTTCTTTTATAGAATAAAAATTGCACCTAAAAGCCATTTATAGCAATTGCGAATTTTGTTATGAGTTCAAGTTTAAGCTTCGCAAGATGTTTTATCTTTAATAGAAAATAATCAGTTCCGAAGTTCTCCACTTCATGAAGCCACAAAACGTCAAACTACTTCAAATCCAAATAATACCTTTCCTCTATTCTCTTAATATCTTTAATAGTATTTTTTGCCCATTGTAAGCGTTTTTCAAGAATTTCCTCATCAGATAATTGCCATTTGATGTCCGATTTGTGCAAACGACTCATTAAATTCTGAATAATAATCGCCGCAGAAACTGATATATTCAAACTTTCTGTAAAACCAGCCATCGGAATTTTTAAAAATCCATCTGCATTTTGAAGGACTTCTTCCGACAATCCATCACGTTCAGTTCCGAAAAATAAAGCACTTGGTTTAGAAATATCAAAATCATCCAAGTCACAATCGTTCTCATGTGGAGTAGTTGCAATAATTTGATAACCTTTACTTTTCATGCTCGAAATACAACCCGAAATACTATCAAATCTATTTACATCAACCCATTTTTGCGCACCCATCGCAATTTCTTTATCGATAGATTTGGTATAACGTTCCTCTATTACATTGAGCTGCTGAATTCCAAAAACCTCGCAACTGCGCATCACCGCACTTGTGTTGTGCAACTGAAAAATATCTTCCATGGCAATAGTAAAATGATTCGTCCTTTTAGACAAAACCTGCTGAAATCGCTCTTTTCTATTATCGGTAAGTATATTTTCTAAAAACGCTAAGTATTCTAAATCGACCATTGGAAAAATAATTTTGGCAAAAATAACAAAAAAGACTAGCTTTAAATCGAAATTAAACACAATGAAAAAATTAGTAGTTTTATCAGGCGCAGGAATTTCTGCAGAAAGTGGTATCAAAACCTTTCGCGATAGTGACGGACTTTGGGAAGGACATAACGTTATGGATGTTGCAACGCCTGAAGGTTGGCGCAAAAATCAAGAATTAGTTTTGGATTTCTACAACCAAAGACGAAGACAATTGCATGAAGTTCAACCCAATTTAGGACATAAAATTCTAGCCGAATTAGAAAATGATTTCGACGTCCACATCATCACTCAAAACGTAGATAATCTACATGAACAAGCAGGAAGTTCCAAAGTTTTACATCTTCATGGCGAATTGTTTAAAGTGAGAAGTATAAAAGATAAAAACTATATTTTAGACTGGAAAACCGATTTAAAAACAGGTGATTTGGATAAAAACGGACACCAACTTCGTCCACATATTGTTTGGTTTGGTGAAGATGTTCCAGCACTTGATGAAGCTCTAGCCATCACGCAACAAGCCGATTATTTTGTTATTGTAGGAACTTCAATGCAAGTTTATCCTGCGGCAAGTTTAGTAGAATTTACGCCGCCAAATTGTCCCATTTATTATATCGATCCAAATCCGGCAACGATCAGAAATTTATCCAATCAAGTTGAAATAATTGCGATGAATGCAACAGAAGGTGTTCCGTTTTTAAAAGAAAAATTATTGGGAAGAATATAGAAAATAGAGTAAAGAAAATAGATTTTGTGTAGAGTCTATTTTCTTTGTTCTATATTCTATTTTCTAAAATCGTTTAACTAAATTTGCGTTTTCAAAATAACTAGATTCTGAAACAAATTCAGAATAAACACACAACAACAATGCAACTAACAGAATTAAACGCTATTTCTCCAATTGACGGAAGATATAGAAGCAAAACCGTTTCTTTATCACAATTCTTTTCAGAAGAAGCACTTATAAAATACAGAGTTTTAGTAGAAGTTGAATATTTTATTGCGCTATGTGAAGCCGATTTACCTCAACTTTCTGGCGTAAGTAAAGCAACATTTGATGATTTACGTAAAATTTATACCGATTTTTCTACCGAAGATGCACTTTGGATAAAAGAAACCGAAAAAACTACCAATCACGACGTAAAAGCGGTTGAATATTTCATCAAAACTAAATTTGATGCTTTAGATTTAGACAAATATAAAGAGTTCATCCACTTCGGATTGACTTCTCAAGATATCAATAATACTGCGATTCCGCTTTCTACAAAAGACGCCTTTGAAAAAGCCTATTTACCTGGATTAATTGCTGTAATTTCTAAATTAAAAGAACTTAGCGTTGAATGGAAAGACATTCCGTTATTGGCTAGAACGCACGGTCAACCTGCTTCTCCTACCCGATTGGGAAAAGAAATTTTGGTTTTTGTAGAACGTCTTGAAGAGCAAATGCGTTTGTTATTCAACATTCCGTTTGCAGCAAAATTTGGCGGTGCAACTGGAAATTTCAACGCACATCATGTAGCCTATCCAAACACCGATTGGAAAAAATTTGGAACAGATTTCGTTGAATCTATTTTAGGATTACATCATTCATTTCCAACAACGCAAATAGAACATTACGATCATTTTGCAGCTTTTTTCGATGCACTAAAACGAATTAACACTATTCTAATTGATTTAGATAGAGATATTTGGACGTATGTTTCAATGGAATATTTCAAACAAAAAATTAAAGCTGGAGAAATTGGTTCATCGGCAATGCCACATAAAGTAAACCCAATTGATTTTGAAAATTCTGAAGGTAATTTAGGAATTGCCAACGCTATTTTCGAACATCTTTCTGCAAAATTACCTATTTCAAGATTGCAACGTGATTTAACAGATAGTACAGTTTTAAGAAATATTGGAGTTCCAATTGGACACACCTTAATCGCATTTGAAGCGACATTAAAAGGATTGAATAAATTGCTTTTAAACGAAGCTAAATTTGCCGAGGATTTAGAAAAAAATTGGGCAGTTGTAGCCGAAGCAATTCAAACAATTTTACGTCGTGAAGCGTATCCAAATCCGTATGAAGCTTTGAAAGATTTAACGAGAACTAATTCTATTATCAATAAAGAAGCTATTCATAATTTCATACAAACCTTAAAAGTTTCAGACGAAATTAAAACAGAGTTAATGCAGATTAGTCCTAGAAATTATTTAGGGATTTAA
>JAIEMH010000369.1 GCA_019752245.1 Flavobacteriaceae bacterium | reverse complement strand
CTTGGTGTGCTGCTAAATTCGGCCCACATTGGCATGTTTTCTATTAAAATTGCCGACAAATCGCCAAACGAGGTATTGTTGTTTTCATAAATTTGAGAACTTCCTCCAAGACGTAAACTCTTACCTAGAAACATATCGGAATTTTCGTTGTTGTTCAAGTACATGCACAACAAATCTTTGCTTCCTTTATAATGACAATCTTCTAATGCTTCGCTACTTACAGGTATAAATTTACTTTTGGCATTGGTAGTTCCGCTCGATTTGGCAAACCATTTTATAGGTGTGTTCCAAAAAACATTTTGTGCTCCTTTTCGAGTGAGTTCTATCATTGGTTCCAGTTCTTCGTAAGTAGAAACAGGAACGCGTTCGGTAAAAGTTTTGTAATTTCTAATAGATTCAAAATCGTGTTTTTTGCCAACAACGGTTTCTTCACAATTGCGAATTAAATTCATAAGCAACTCATCCTGAACTTCATTAGGGTATTTCAAAAACAACTCAATCTGATGAATGCGCTGTTTTAGAACCCAAGATGCAATAGAATTTATTATTGGAAAAGGCATGATGAGGTATGATTTACGAAGTTTGAAATATGAAGTTTGAAATTAGAATATTAACTTTACCAAAAATAACAAATTTTGTTGAACTTGAAACTTTAAACCTGAAACTTTAAACAAATGATTTACGAAGGCGTTCTTACCAAAATGCAAACCGAATATTCCAATCCAATTCAATACTACTTGGTTTTTGAGAATAGTTTCTTGAATTTGAATCAGTTGTTGGATAAATCTATGGAAATTAATTTTCTGGGTTACCAATGTTTAAATTGCGGCAAAAAGAAGAAAATTTTCCGTCAAGGATTTTGTTATGATTGCTTTATGAGCAGCGCATCTGCTGGCGATTGGATTATGAAACCCGAATTGAGTACGGCGCATTTAGACATTGAAGACAGAGATTTAGAGTATGAAAAAAAGGTGCAATTGCAACCTCATATAGTTTACTTGGCTTTATCAAGTGAGGTAAAAGTTGGTGTAACTAGAAAAACGCAAGTGCCAACTCGTTGGATTGATCAAGGTGCGGTGCAAGCTATTCCGATTGTGGAAGTTCCAAACAGGTATTTAGCCGGAATTACCGAAGTTGCTTTGAAAAATCATTTTGCAGACAAAACCAATTGGCAAAAAATGCTAAAAAACGAGTATCTTCCTGTTGATTTAATCAAAGAACGTGCAAGTTTAAAATATTTAATTCCGAAGGAAGTGCAAGATTATTTTCATCCGGAGAAAGATGATTTGTATGATTTACATTTTCCAGTTTTGGAATATCCAAAGAAAGTTTCGAGTTTAAATCTTGATAAACTACCAAACTTCACTGGGAAATTAAAAGGAATAAAAGGTCAGTATTTAATCTTTGAAGACGGAACTGTTTTTAACGTAAGAACTTTTGAAGGTTACGTTGTAAAGATTAGTTTATAAAAAAAGCGCTTTCAAATTCTGAAAGCGCTTTTTAATTATGGCGTTGTAGTTTCTTTTGGCTTTTCTTTTTTCTTTAACCAGCCATTAAGTAAATCTTTTGCTTTAGTTTTTACTTCTTCTTTGGTTGCTGGAACGCTCGTTTTTGTTGTGTCACCAGGTTTTTTGTTCTTGTTAATCAAGTTTTCTAGCTCTGTTTTTCCTTTACCAATTAGTTGTTCTTTTTGTTGTTTAACCAAATTAGTAACTAATGTTGTTGTCGCAGCTTTTAAATCGGTAGTGATTTTTGGTTGCGAAAAAGATCCTCCAATAATTGCATTTACTGGAATATTATCCAATTTTGCTGCGTTTGCCGGAGTTAATTTTGCAATTAAAGCATTGGCTTCGGTACCAAGATATTTTGCAGGAACATCCAATTTTAAATTGTAATTCATCAATTGATCAAATCCATGCGTACCGCTTACAGTTGCTTTTATGTCTTGGTATTTTATGTCAAATGGTTTTACATTTACTTTTCCGTCTTTAAACGATATTGCTGCTTTTATATCATTTAAATTTAGTTTTTTCATGTCTAAAAATTTGATATTACTTGTCAAAGCTGTCAACAAAGTTGAGTTGCTAGAATTTACTGTAGTAGAAAGCAGTTGACCTAATAAATCACCAGAAAGTGTTTTTAAATCAGGTGTCATTTCATTGGCATCAAGATTTCCAGAAAGTTTTATAGTCGAGTTTAATTTTCCGTTGATGATTCCAGCAATAGGCGCAATTTTTTTCAGCATATCCAATTGTGTAAACGATTGCGCAATGTCAACTTGATTTAGATTCAAATTCATATTGAATTTTGGCGTTTTTTCTTTGGTAGAAACCATTCCATTTACGCCAATTTGACCTCCAAAAATATTGGTTTTTACATTTTCTAAAGTTACCGCTTGGTCTTTTACAATTAGTTTTCCAGAAACATCTTTCAACGTTAAATTATCATACAAAACTGTATTTGCTTTTGCTGTAAGTGAGCAATTTAGAAAAGCTGGAATTTTCATTGCTTCTGTTTTTGCTTTGGCTTCTGTTTTAGTTGGTTCGGCTGTTGTCATAAAATCATCAACCGCTAATTGATTAGAGCTTAAGTTGAAATTCCCTTTTAGTTCCTGATTTCTGAATACAAATCCGTAGAAATTTTCTAAAACTCCAGTTACACTTAAATCACTTTTTCCTGTTGTAGCTTTAAATTCTTGCAAATTCACTCTGCTTGGATTGAACTGAACCAAAGCAGTACTTATGTTCATTGCTTTTCCGTTTTCATCGACATATTTAAAACCAGACAAACTCATAGTTCCTGCATTGTTGATGTTTTCATATTGACTTTTCTCTACCGATGCCATGTCAAATTTTGTAGTCACATCGGCTTTTAAAATTCCTGAAAGTGGTTTTTCTAATTTAATAGGATAGGCTTTAGAAAGATTTCCTAAATTGATTGTTCCTTTTAATGCGGCATCAACTAATGCATTTGTTGCTACGTTTTTAATAGTTGCTTTAGCACTAAAAACATCTTGGTCAATAGAAAATGAAAGTTTGTCTAAATTGACATAGGTGTCATTCATCACGCCAGTTTCGTTAATGATTTTAGTGTCAATAACAATGTTCTTAACCGATTTTGGTAAATTTGGATATTGAAATGAAGCATTGTTAGAAGCAATTGCAATATTGAATTTTGGAACAGAAGTGTCAGAAAGCAATCCTTTTGCAAAACCTACAACAGAAAAATCGCCAGAAGTTTTTACATTATCCAAACTACTTGAATAAGCCGATGGAATTAATCCTAAGAAGTTTTTGAACGATGATGTCGGCGTTTTAAATTTTAAATCATATTGTTGTCCAGCATCAACCATTTGAAGGAATCCATCAAATTCTAATGGCAATTCATTGATTTTTGCCTTGTTTTCTTTGAAAGTATATTTGCTATTTTTTAAATCAATTCCTAAAATAGCGTCTAATGAAATGGCTACTTTATTCATATAATTCATTTTATCCATATTCAATGAAACTTTAGCGGTGGTCTTAGTAGTAAGGTCTAAAACATCGTTAGCAAAATCGCCAGTTCCAGAATGATTGATGCTGTCTAAAACCATCGAAATTTTAGAAGATTCATCATAATATTTGAATTTGAAATTTTCTACTTCATATTCTTTTATTTTAAAAGCTAATGGTTTGCTTTTGCCATCGTCGGCTTTTTTCTCTGCATTTTTCAAAGCAATATCATAATTTCCAATTCCGTCTTTGTTGAAAATAATATTAATTAAACCGTTTTTAGAAGAAAGCCCTTCAATATTCATTGGTTCATCATCGCTATTAAAAAGTTCCATAACAGACATTTTTAAATTCAATTCGTCAAACGAAACTAAGGTATCTCCAGCAAAAGGTGCTTTGTTGATGATAGACAGTTTTTCAATAGAAACATTGGCGCTCGGAAAACTTTTAAACAAACTTAAATCGGCATCTTTAAAAGCAACAGTTGCATCAACATTTTCATTGATAGATTTTGCAATTTTTGCCTTAATTTGATCTTCAAATAAATAAGGAATCGCAAAGGCTGCAACTACAAGTAGCAACAAAACGATACCTGTTATTTTTAAAATTTTCTTTACCATGTTGTTTTCTTTTAATATGATTTTCTCTAAATAGCACGCTCACTTTTTAGTTTTAGCTACAAATTTAGTGTTTTATAACAGTTAAGATTTGTAAAATTTTCATAAAATGTTCTATTAATTCAACTATGTAGAAATCATTTTACAAAAAAAAAATCCGCCTCATTTTTAAACAAGACGGATATAAACAACTAACCCAATTGTTTTTAATTTATTTTTAATTCATAAGCCATTCTTGCTTGAACGCCTTTTTGAGTTGTCATAACTTTAATACGTTGAAGCATTTCGTAGTTTTTCTCACCAATTTCTTCTTTAATCATGCTTTCTTTACTTTGTGCTAGTCCGAATTGTGCAAGAACATCACCAAAATCTTTTTCAAATTCAGGGTAATCTTGTGTTCTGTATTTAGATGTCTTTCCAAGTTTTGCAGCTTCAATAATGGCTTCGTCCATTCCGCCAATTTTATCTACCAAACCAATTTTTAAAGCATCTTGTCCACTCCAAACTCTTCCTTGTCCAATGGCGTCAACTTGCTCGAATGTTAATTTTCTTCCAGCTGAAACACGGTTTACAAATGTATTATAAATATGTTCAACACCTTCTTGAGCAAAGGCTCTATAATTATCATCTAATGGTTTAAAAGGACTGTAACCCGAAGCATTGGTATGTGTTCTAACTTGTTCAATATCCAAGCCAATTTTTTCTGCCGCAACGGTAAAGTTTGGCAATATTCCAAAAACTCCAATAGAACCAGTTATTGTGTTAGCTTCAGCAAAAATTTCATTAGCATTACAAGCAATATAATATCCGCCAGATGCTGCATAATTACCCATTGAAACTACAATTGGTTTTACTTTTTTGGTCAATTCTATTTCTCTCCAAATTAGTTCAGATGTTAAAGCATTTCCACCAGGACTATCTATTCTAAGTACAATTGCTTTTACGTTTTTATCTTTTCTTGCTTCTTGCAAAGAACGGCGCATTGAACCTTCGCCAATAACATTTACATCACCTTCGCCACTTGCAATTTCTCCTTGTGCATAAATGATAGCAATTTTATCTTTAGCTTCAAAGTTAATGTTTGATGTAGCTATTTTGTCAGCATAATCTGCAATGGAAACTTTATTGTAATCTTCATCTTGATCTACTTTCAATGCATTTCTAATGTCGTTGTGATAAACATCTTCATAAGCAATTTTGTCAATTAATCTTTCAGATTTTGCCATTTCTGGTGTTCTGGCTAAAAGACCGTCAGCAATTTGATTTAATCGTTCAACAGAAATTTTTCTGCTTTTGGCAACTTCTGTTACTACTGAATTCCATAGCGAGTTTAGTAAGGCTGTAGTTTGCTCTCTATTAGCATCACTCATTTTATTTTCAAGGAATGGTTCAACGGCACTTTTGTATTTACCATGGCGAATTACCTCCATTTTTAGACCCGATTTTTCTTGAAAATCTTTGAAAAACATTATTTCTGCCGACAAACCTTTAAATTCTAATTCACCAATTGGATTGATGTAAATAGTATTGGCAACAGAATTTAAATAATAATCTTTTTGAGAATAAACATCGGCATAAGAGTAAATAAATTTACCCGATTTTTTAAAATCCTCCAATTGATCGCGAAGTGCTTTTGTTTGAGCAATACCAAGATTTGAAACATTATTTAGTATTGAAATACCTTTTATGTCATCGTCGGTTTTTGCATATTCTATAGCTTTTAAGACATCAGATAAACCATCGTGTTGTGCCTTAAAGTAATCAAAATCTTTAAAATTTACTTTTCCAGCATAATCATAATTGATTTTTGACAAATCTAATTCAATCACTGAATTGTTTTTAACCTGAACAGTTTCTTCTCCACTTCCCAGCAATGCTCCAATAAGTAGTAATCCAAAAAAGCAAATCATGCAAAAAACAAATATTCCAACTATTGTGGCTAATACGTTTCCTAAAAATTTCATAGTAATCTTAATTTTCTTAATTAGTAGTTTAAAAAGGTAATTTGTTACAAACCATTGACTTATTTCTAAAATAAAAATAGTTATCAACAGAAGGCACAAATATACTTCAATTTTGAAATTCTTTTAGTTATTTTGCGAGATATGAATAAGCAACATCAAGTCATACTTTCTTTAGGTAGTAATCAAGGCAATCGTCTTGAAAACATTGAACAATGTATAGATTTGTTGCACAAAGAAGTGGGAACAATTGTCAAAGTTTCGTCTCTTTATGAATCCGATTCTTGGGGTTTTGAAAGCGATTCTTTTTATAATTGCGCAGTTTTAGTTCACACGCACAAAAATTCGCAAAAGATTTTAAAAAGCATTTTAAAAGCAGAAAAAAATCTGGGAAGAATTAGAAATGAAAGTGGCAAGTATCAAGCACGAATTATCGATATAGATATCATAGCTTTTGATGATGAAATCGTTGAAAGTGACTTGCTTCAAGTACCTCATAAATTTTTGCACGAACGTCTTTTTGTTTTGCTTCCAATGAAGGAAATTGTATCCGATTGGATGCATCCGATTTTTCAAAAAAGCATTTCAGATTTAATTTCAAATTGTGATGATAAAGGAAAATGCCTAAAAATTTCTCCATTGCAATCGCCTCTGAATAAAATCAAATTGGATACGTTTAATTATATTGCTGTTGAAGGAAACATAGGCGCAGGAAAAACTACTTTGGTTTCTAAAATAGCTGAAGATTTTAATGCCAAAACTGTTTTAGAACGATTTGCAGACAATCCTTTTTTGCCTAAATTTTATAAGGATCAAAACCGCTATGCATTTCCATTAGAAATGTCTTTTTTGGCAGATAGATACCAGCAAATTTCTGATGATTTAGCACAATTTGATTTGTTTAAAGATTTTATTGTTGCCGATTACCATATTTTTAAATCATTAATTTTTGCAAAAGTAACGCTTGCCGAAGATGAATATCGATTGTACAAAACGCTTTTTGATATCATTTATAAAGAAATGCCAAAACCCGATTTGTATATTTATTTGTATCAAAATACCGAGCGATTACTTCAAAATATTAAAAGAAGAGGTCGGAGTTATGAGCAAGAAATTCCAGCTGAATATTTAGAAAAAATCAATAATGGGTATCTTGATTATATTAAAACTCAAAAAGATTTAAATGTTTTAATTATTGATGTTTCCGAATTGGATTTTCTTAAAAATCAAGAGGATTATGTTTATATTTTAGATGAAATTCAGAAAAAAATAAATTAACGCTTCATCGAGAAATGTCCTTTTACTTCGATAGAATTTTCATTAGCTTTTAAAACGTACCAATAATCGTCAGATGTTAAAAGTTTTCCGTTTAAAGTTCCATCCCAAGCATATTTTAAAGCGTTTAACTTTACAACTGCTTTTCCATATCGATCAAAAATTTTCACTTCAGCTTTTGGATAATAAATCAACCCTTTTATAATCCAATAATCATTAATTCCATCATTATTAGGTGTGAAAAATTCAGGAATTGTTATGACTATAAATTGCAATTGGTCATCACCACAGTTGTATTTTTCTCTAACAAAAGCTGTATAAAGTCCGCCATCTGAAACTGTAAAAACATTAGAATCTTGATAGGTTATTCCATCAATAGAATATTCAAAATCGCCAAATCCAGAAATTAGTATTGTAGCCAAATTGCCAGTAACTACAACTTCTTGAATTTGCGGAATGTTATGTTCAATAACTGTAATTGTTTTTGTCTTTGAACAAAGTTGTGGCGCTAATGAAGTAACTGTAACAGTGTAAATTCCTGGAGCTGTAACAACGATGTTAGGAGTAGTTTCTGTTGTTGACCATAAATAAGTAGCATTTGAAACTCCAGCATCAAGTAATAGCGTACTATTTTCGCAAAGTATTTTAGTCTCATCAGCTACAACAGGAAGCGGAAAAACAAAAACAGTTACAGGAATTCTAGATACAGAAAGGCAACCATTATTATTTCCTTCTACATAATAAGTAGTATCTTGAGTAAGTTGTGGAGTTGTGAAATTTAAACCTGTTGCTATAGGTGAAGTGCTTATTTGAGATGAATACCAATTGATAACTCCTACAGAAGTTGTAGCGGTTAATTGTATTGAATTATTACTGCAAATTGAAATTGAACTTGTTGCAGCAATAATTGGGGTATTGTTTATTGTTGCCGTTATTGCAGTTCTAGTTCCTGTGGTGCATCCAGCAGGAAATACATCAGCATAATAGGTAGTTGTAGCTGTTAGAATTGGAGTTGTAAAACTAGTTCCGTTTGCAATAGGAATTCCTCCAGTAGGATTAGCATACCAATTTATGGTTCCAGTAGTAGATGTGGCTTGTAAAGTTACACTGCCAGAATCACAAATTGTTGCGCCAGATGATGACGTTATCGATGGAATTGTAATGGTTGTACTAGTCGAAATTTGAATTGTTGGATCGCCTGGCATTCCGCCATACTCAACGATATATCCTTTTGGTTGGGTATCACCACTCGTGTCGCCAGTATTGGACAAATCATTCCACGAACCTAGAATTCCAACGCCAGGTGCGGTAACGTGAGCGTAATCTTCATTATTAAGGTTATTTGGTTCATTGACGTTCCAAAAAGTAAAAACCATATTTGTACCTGCTTCTGGTCCGGTCATCCATTTCCAAACACCTTCTGTTTGTTCGTCACTACCGCCAATCCATCCTGCGCCAGAAGCTTGTTCTCCAGATAATTGTGCTTCATCTGCAGCCGTTATTGTAGCAAGATAACCTTGAATCCCATAATAATAATTTGTTGTGGCAGCTATTTTTGCATCGCTCCAAGTGATGCCAATGTTGGGAATATACTGATAGTAATGTCCGTTAGAAGGCAAGTAATTTGCTTGACCAATAGAAATAGAAAACTTTTTTACACCAGAAGGATTAGTCGCGATACTATAATATTCAATATCTTTTATAGCTGATACTAATTCGGCCACCGCCCCCGGTGTGACAGACCACCCGGGGGTACATAGGTCTGCTACCTCAAAACCCTGGCTCTCCAGGTGTGCCGCTACCTTTTTTAAG
>JAIEMH010000284.1 GCA_019752245.1 Flavobacteriaceae bacterium | reverse complement strand
ACTTGATAATAAAACCAATACTATTAAAGATGCAGCTAATACCCATGTACTTTTGTCTAAAAAGTCGGTCGTTTTTTGAACGCCACCCATTTGAGTTGAACCACCTAATGAAGAAGATAAACCTCCACCTTTAGGGTTTTGTACCATGATTACTATGATTAATAAGAAACAAACGATTGTTATTAATACTAAAAAAATTGTAAATGTGCTCATTGCTTAACTATTATTGTTTTGTTGTAAATTCTTAATATCCGAAATTCGGTCTGCAAAGAAACTACTTTTTTCTGGATATTTCAAAATTAATATTTGATATGCTTGAATTGCTTTTGTATATTTTTTTTGTTCTAGATAAACTTTGGCCAAAGTTTCGGTCATCAAGTAGGATTTGTCCTCAATTACAGGTGTTGTAATAGGGACAATATTGTCTTTGTTTACTGGTGGAATTTTTGGATTTGTTTGAATAAATTTATCGATTAAGTCTAGTTTTTTCTTTCTAGTTTGGTCTTCTTGGTTTATGGTTTCTTTTCTTTCAATTGGTTTTAATCTTGAAAGTTGAAGCCATTCTTGAAAGGAATGTTTCTCTTGTTTGGTAAAATCTAGAGGTTTTCCTATATCTAATTTTTTTTCAAAAATTAAATCTTGAGGTTTGGCTTGTGTTATGGAAGAAAGTATTGATTGTTCGAGTGAGTTGGTATTTTTAGGTACTTCTATTATTTCGCTACCAACTACATCAATGTTTAATAATTCGGCAATTTTTTGGTCGTAAAGACTGTTTTGAACTGTAACAAAATTATCAGAAGTTATAAAATCAAATAAAATACTTCTATCTGTAGTAAACGCCGCAGCTACTTTGAGTGCATAATTGTATTTGAAACTATCTTGGTTGTACAAATGCTTTAATCGTAAAACACGAGCACTTTGAAAAAACGGAAATTCTTCTATGATTTTTTCCAATGCACTATTGTGTCGCTCGTTTATAGCGTCAGGTTTATTGATAAGATAGGTGTAATCGGTTATGTTCAAGTTTTAATTTTTGTAATTAGTTTAAAATTACCATTTTGCTAGAGATTCATTAAAAATATCTTGGGTAATTCTTTCAAAAATAACGTCTAGTGCTGCGCTCAGTTTAGATCCAACTAATTGATCGGTTCCTGGATAATCGTAGAAAAATGTGAATGGTTTTTCAAAATTATCTTCTTCTTTATTTTTGTTTACAAATCTAACGTTTATTGTGATAGATAATCTACTTTGTGCTGCTTTTTGATCGGCAGTAGCAGTCATTGGTGTGATATTGTACTGCGTAATTTCACCTTCATAAAGTAAATCGCCACTATTATTGATTAGATTTAAATTGGTTTGGTTTTGAATTATTTCTTGAAGTCTTAAAGTGAAAGTTCTTTCAATCCCGGGTTCGATTAACGGTGCATTGTTTTGAAAGTAATTTACTTGAAATGTTTTAGCATCAATTTTGCCTGTTCCTGTAAAATTATAAGCGCCACAACCACTTAAAGTTATTGCAACAAGAAATAATAATAGTATAGCGTTTTTTTTCATTTTAAATTTTAAAAGTGCTTCACCTTTTTGGAAAAGCTCGTGACAAATATATTATTTTCTGTTTGTTAATTTTTATATTTTAAATATCAATTAACTATAAATCGTATTGCTTAATTTTTCGATACAAGGTACGTTCCGAAATTCCTAGTTCATCGGCAGCCGCTTTTCGTTTGCCTTTGTTTTTTTCTAATGACTTTTTGATGAGTTCAATTTCTTTTTGTTCTAATTTCAGAATTTCTTCTTCCTCGACAGTTTCTGCAAAAAGATAGTTGTTGTCGTCTTCGTCGTCTTCAAATTCTTCTTGTTCGGTTTCGTTGTTTGTTGCAATTGCTGGCGTTCGAGGTTGCTCTTCGAAAAATGTGTCTTCGTCAGATTTTCCGTAAACTTTCTGAATCAAATTCGGATTGATGTCTTGCACTTTGGCCGAACCGTTTTTCATTAATTCTAAAGTTAGTTTCTTTAAATCGTTCAAGTCACTTTTCATGTCAAACAATACTTTGTACAAAATATCACGTTCGGTAGAAAAATCGCTTTCACTTTTCTTGTCTTTAATTACGCTTGGCAAATGACTTCCGTCTTGTGGTAAATAGGACATTAAAGTTTGTAAAGATATATCGCGTTTGGTTTCTAGCACTGAAATTTGTTCGGCTGCATTTCGCAATTGGCGGATGTTTCCGCTCCAACGGTATTTTAGTAGATAGGGAATGGCTTCGTCTTCTAGTTTTATGGCTGGCATCTTGTATTTGTGGGCAAAATCCGCAGCAAATTTTCTGAACAACAAATGAATATCGTCTTTTCGATCACGTAATGGAGGAAGTAAAATATCAACGGTGCTTAATCTGTAATATAAATCTTCTCGGAATTTTCCTTTTTCGATTGCATCAAATAAATTGACGTTTGTGGCAGCAACAATTCTAACATTGGTTTTTTGAACTTGTGATGAACCCACTTTTATGAATTCTCCATTTTCTAGCACACGCAATAATCTCACTTGAGTTGTTAACGGTAATTCACCAACTTCATCAAGAAAGATTGTTCCGCCATCGGCAACTTCAAAATAACCTTCACGCGTAGATGTTGCGCCTGTAAACGAACCTTTTTCGTGTCCGAATAACTCACTATCGATTGTTCCTTCTGGAATGGCACCACAGTTTACGGCGATGTATTTTCCGTGTTTTCTGTGCGAAAGCGAATGTATTATTTTGGGAATACTTTCTTTTCCAACGCCACTTTCTCCAACTACCAACACCGAAATATCAGTAGGAGCAACCTGTATGGCTTTTTCTACGGCACGATTGAGCTTAGGATCGTTTCCTATAATTTCAAATCGTTGTTTTATTGATTGTATTGTTTCCATATTTTTAGCCACGAATTTTACTTATTTTAAACGAGCTTATTTTTTTGCCACGAATTACACGAATTGTCACTAATTTTATTTTTCAGCTTAATTATTTCACGAATTATATAGTACAACTCTTTTATGCTGTAATGATTTATTTGAAAAGTTTGCTAGAATTCCTAGTCCACTTTTTGTAATATTCATGTAGTTTAATGTTTGCGCAATGTTTTCGTCTATTAATAATTTTGTAGCTTTTACTTCTAAAATTATTTCATCATAAACTACAAAATCTGCATAAAATCTTTTTTTTAAAGTATGACCTTTATATTCAATTATAAATTCTTTTTCTCTTTCAAAAGGAATGTTATGATTTGTAAATTCAATTTCTAATGCTTCTTTATAAACTGCTTCCAAAAGTCCGCCACCGAGAATTCTATGAACTTCCATACACAATCCAACTACTTTATAATATTCGTCCTGCTTATATAATTCCATTTTGTATTTATTTTATAATTCGTGAAATTTTTAGACAAAATTAATTCGTGAAAATTCGTGAAATTCGTGGCTAAAACTTTTTAATTCATCTCAGAATACCCAACTGCAATTCCTTTCAAAGTACCACTAGTACAACTTTCAATTTTTACATTTACAAAATCTCCAATTTTATAATCTTCTTTAGGAAAAACAACCGTAATACTTTGTGAATTTCTTCCAGAAAACTCTTCTTTAGATTTTTTAGATAATTTCTCGATTAAAACTTCAACTGTTTTACCAATAAATTCTTCACTTCTTTGCCAAGCATGTTTCTGTTGTAAATCTACAATTTCTTGTAAACGTCTGGCTTTGGTTTCTTCTGGAACATCGTCGTCCATTTTTCTTCCAGCTAATGTTCCTGGTCGTTCAGAATACGAATACATATATCCAAAACTATATTTTACATATTCCATTAAAGATAAAGTATCTTGATGATCTTCTTCCGTTTCTGTCGGAAAACCAGCAATCATATCTTGACTAATCGAGCTTTCTGGAATTATGGTTTTAATCTTATCAATCAGCGTCATGTATTCTTCACGCGTGTGCAAACGATTCATTTCCTTTAAAATTCTGTTGCTTCCAGATTGAACCGGCAAGTGAATGTGCTTACAAATATTTGGATATTTCGCAATAACATGCAACACACTTTCATGCATATCTTGAGGATTTGAAGTAGAAAAACGGATTCTCATTTTAGGAAAACCAACAGCAACCATTTCCAGTAAATTATCAAAATCTACCGAAGTCGCTTTTTGCATTTCACTCGCATTCACAAAATCTTTTTTCAATCCGCCGCCATACCAAAGGTAACTGTCAACATTCTGACCCAAAAGCGTAATTTCTTTAAAACCTTTGTCCCACAAATCCTGAATTTCTGCCATAATGCTTTGTGGCTCACGACTTCTTTCACGACCACGAGTAAAAGGTACAACACAAAACGTACACATATTATCACAACCACGAGTTATAGATACCAAAGCTGTAATTCCGTTGCTCATTAAGCGCACTGGCGAAATATCTCCGTAGGTTTCTTCTTTGCTTAAAATTACGTTTATAGCATCACGACCTTCTTCAACTTCGGCAAGTAAATTGGGTAAATCCTTGTAAGCATCTGGTCCAACAACCATATCTACAATTTTCTCTTCGTCTAGAAATTTCTCTTTCAAACGTTCTGCCATACAACCCAAAACCCCAACTTTCATTGTCGGATTGGTTCTTTTTACAGCATTGTATTTCTCCAATCGCTTTCTAATAGTTTGCTCTGCTTTATCACGAATAGAACAAGTGTTTACCAAAACCAAATCGGCTTCTTCCAAAACCTGAGTAGTATTGTAGCCATTATTAGACAAGATGGAAGCTACAATTTCGCTATCAGAAAAATTCATAGCGCAACCATAACTTTCTATATAAAGTTTCTTCGTATTTTCTATTTTCGTATCAAGAACTAGACTTTGTCCTTGCAATTGTTCATCAATTTCCTTTTCCATAAAATAATCTTCGAGTTTCTCGGACTACAAAGATAATACTAAATTCTAAAATCTGACAAGATGGCAGACCATGTTTAACATTCTTTTATTAAGGAGCGAATGGCTCGGGATTTATCGGCAATCCATTTTCCTGCTTTCATCCCAAAACTTTGCGAAAAAGCAAAGGTTTTTCCTTTCAATCAGGGCTAGTTTTTATTCCTTTTTTGTATTTGCAAATCATCAAAATCCTTTAAAAATTCAATCAAAAACTAAAAATCTAAAAAAAACTTCTACTTTTGCCACACAAACAAAAAAGTAAATGGCAAAGAATTTAGTAATAGTAGAGTCACCAGCAAAAGCAAAAACCATCGAGAAATTTCTTGGCGCAGACTACCAAGTAGAATCAAGTTATGGTCATATTGCCGACTTGCCTTCCAAAGAAATAGGAGTAGATGTCGAAAACGGATTCAAACCCAAGTACGAAGTTTCAGCCGATAAAAAAGCATTGGTTACCAAACTTAAAGGATTAGCGAAAAAAGCCGATATGGTTTGGTTGGCTTCCGATGAGGACCGCGAAGGAGAAGCCATTTCTTGGCATTTATCTGAGGAATTAAATTTGGATAAAAACAAAACTAAACGAATTGTTTTCCACGAAATTACCAAAACTGCTATTCTAAAGGCAATTGAAAATCCAAGAGAAATAGATTACAATTTAGTTAATGCACAACAAGCACGTAGGGTTTTAGACAGATTGGTAGGTTACGAATTGTCTCCAGTATTGTGGAGAAAAATCAAGGGCGGACTTTCTGCAGGACGTGTTCAATCGGTTTCTGTAAGATTAATTGTAGAACGCGAACGCGAAATTCAAAACTTTAAAGCGATCGCAAGTTATTCAGTTGTTGCCGAGTTTGTGAATGAAGCAGGAAGAGCTTTCAAAGCGAAACTTCCAAAGAATTTTAATACGAAAAAAGAAGCTGAAGATTTTTTAGCTAAAAATATAGGTTCTAATTATAAGGTAGCTGATTTAGAAACTAAACCTACCAAGAAATTTCCAGCTGGACCATTTACAACGTCAACTTTACAACAAGAAGCGGCACGTAAATTGTATCTTCCAGTAGGAATTACCATGCAATTGGCACAACGTTTATACGAAGCCGGACTTATCACTTATATGAGAACCGATAGTGTAAACCTTTCGAAAGATGCAATGGATGCAGCGCAAGCCGAAATCATTCATTCGTATGGAAAAGAATATTCTAAGCCAAGAACATTTACCAATAAAAGCAAAGGCGCACAAGAAGCACACGAAGCGATTCGTCCTACAGACATGTCGCGTCATACGGTTAATATTGATAGAGATCAAGCTCGTTTGTACGATTTAATTTGGAAAAGAACATTAGCTTCTCAAATGGCTGATGCCGAATTGGAAAGAACAAACGTAAAAATCGAAGCCAATAATCATCAAGAAGTTTTTACAGCATCTGGAGAAGTTATCAAGTTTGAAGGTTTCCTAAAAGTGTATTTAGAAGGAAATGACGATGATGATGACGAACAAGAAGGAATGTTGCCAGCAATGAAAGTAAACGAGAAATTGATTAACAATTACATCACGGCAACCGAAAGATATTCGCGTCCGCCAAGTCGTTATACAGAAGCTGCGTTGGTAAAAAAATTAGAAGAATTAGGAATTGGTCGTCCGTCAACGTATGCGCCAACTATTTCTACTATCATCAACAGAAGTTATGTAGAAAAAGGAACGCTTGAAGGTCAAGAACGTAAATATACCCAATTGACATTGCAATCAGGTAAAGTTTCTGATACTATTTTAAAAGAAAATACGGGTTCAGATAAAGGAAAATTGGTTCCAACTGATATTGGAAATATCGTAACCGATTTCTTGGTTAAGAATTTTGATGCAATTTTAGATTATAATTTCACTGCCAAAGTGGAACAAGATTTTGATGAAATTGCAGAAGGAAACATCAATTGGACTAAAATGATGCAGGAGTTTTATGATAAATTCCATCCTAATGTGAAAGATGTAGAAGCCAATGCCGATAGAGAAAGTGGTGAACGAATTTTAGGAAAACATCCAGAATCGGGTAAAACGGTTTTGGTTCGTTTAGGAAAATTTGGTGCTATGGCTCAAATTGGAGATAGCGAAGACGAAGAAAAGAAATTTGCAAGTTTGCGTCCAGAACAAAATATGGGTAACATAACTTTGGAAGAAGCATTGAATTTATTTTTACTTCCAAAAGCCTTAGGAACTTATAAAGGAGAAGAAGTTGAGGTAAGTTTAGGTCGTTTTGGACCCTTTATCCGTTTCGGAAAAGTATTTGTTTCACTTCCAAAAGGTGAAGAACCCTTGGATGTAGATTTGGAAAGAGCCAAAGTTTTAATCGACGAAAAAACAGAAGCCGATGCACCAATTGCTGTTTATAAAGGAGAAGCTGTTCAAAAAGGTACAGGACGTTTTGGATCATTCATCAAATGGAATGGAATTTTTATTAATGTTTCTAAAAAATACAATTTCGATAATTTGTCTCAAAATGATATTGAAGAATTGATTGAAGATAAACTTCAAAAAAATATTGATAAAGTAATCCACAATTGGGAAGCAGAAGGAATTTTGGTTCAAAAAGCACGTTGGGGTAGATCTGAAATTACAAAAGGTAAAATCAAAATTGAATTGAGTAAAGATGTTGATGCGTCAAAATTAACATTAGCAGAGGTTCAAGAAATGATTGAGAAAAAATCGCCTGCGAAGAAAACGGCTGCTAAAAAAGCTCCAGCTAAGAAATCAGCGACCAAAAAAACAACTACAAAAAAGTAAAAACAAATGGAATTCGACTTTCTTACACCATTAGAAACCGATTTGATTATAGATTTAAAACGAATGTCATCGCAGCATTTATCTAGTAAAATTGTGTTTCATACTATTGAAGATTTTCCAGATATCAATAAAATTAATATTGCAATAATTGGAGTTTCAGAAAATAGAGGTGCTGAAAACAATACTAATCAAATCGATTTGTCTCATATTAGGAGACAGTTGTATGGTTTGTTTCCTGGGAATTGGAGTAAAACTATTGCCGATTTAGGTGATATTTTACCTGGTGATTCTATTGAAGATACTTACTTTGCTGTCCAAAAGGTAGCGTCTAAATTGCTTAAGAATAAAGTAATACCAATAATTATAGGTGGATCTCAAGATTTGACTTATGCTCTTTATCGTGGTTATGACGATTTAGAGCAAATGGTAAACATGGTTTCTATAGATACAAAATTTGATTTTGGAAAGCAAGACGGAACCATTTCTTCCGAATCTTATTTGACCAAAATCATTGTTGAAGAGCCAAACAACCTTTTTAATTACAGTAATATTGGTTTTCAAACCTATTTTAACTCTCAAGAAGAGATAGATTTAATCGAAAAATTATTTTTTGATGCATTTCGTCTTGGTGAAGTTTGTAATAATATATCGATTTCGGAACCGGTTTTTAGAGATGCTGACTTGATAAGTATAGATTTAACATCAGTAAAATCCTCGGATTCAGGAAATTTCACTACCTTTCAACCCAACGGATTTAATGGAAAAGAGATATGTTCATTGGCTAGATATGCAGGTATAAGTGATAAAGTATCATCATTAGGGATTTTTAATCATAACGGTTCTAAACAAGAAGCAATGTTAGTTGCTCAGATAATTTGGTATTTTATAGAAGGCGTTCATTATAGATCTAATGAATACCCATTTGGAAGTAAGTCAAATTATATTAAATACACTGTTCCATTAGAAGATGAGGATATAATATTTTATAAAAGTAATAAAACTGAGCGATGGTGGATTGAGATACCTTTTTTTACAAATCTTAACAATAAATTAAAAAAGAATACGTTATTACCTTGTACGCATGAGGATTATTTAGCTGCTTGTAATCAAGAGTTTCCTGAAAGATGGTGGAAAGCACAGCGAAAAAGTGTCTTGTAACATTTTAGCAAATAAAAATCTTATAAAACCATATTTTGTTATATTTGTAAGTTTAAGTTTATAAAAACAATTAAAAAACGTTAATAAACGTAATTTTTTGCACTTAATCGATGATTTTATTTTGACGATAAATATATTATTGTATTTTTGGTCAAGAATTGAAAATTTTAAGATACAAAAAATTGTTTTTTTCAAAAATAATAGATAGGTTTACGCCCTTTAAAATAAGAATACATAATTAACCCAAATTTATATGAAGAAGTTCATTGCATTTGCATCTGTTTTAACTCTATTAGTGAGCTGTGGAAAGTCTAATGACAAAGGCGAATTAGTTGGAGTAAAAGGT
>JAIEMH010000101.1 GCA_019752245.1 Flavobacteriaceae bacterium | reverse complement strand
TCCAGGTGAAGCATGGCTAGAATTTAGAATTGACGAAGATAATACGTTGCACCAAATTGCAACTTTCAGACCAAGAGGTTTATTTGGAAGATTGTATTGGTATGCTATGCTTCCGTTTCATTTTTTTATTTTTGGAGGAATGATTGATGCCATTTTAAAGAATGAACCGATGAAATAAAAGTACGAGTTACGAAGTTTGAAGTACAAAGTTTAAAAAACGAAAAAACCCAAATTCCAATGGAAATTTATTGGAATTTGGATTTTTTAAAACTTAGAATTTTATTTAATTTTTAGGAAGGAAAATTTCTGCCATCATGCATCTAGCGCTTCCGCCACCGCAAGCTTCAATTGTATCTAGGCTTGAACTTAAAATGGTAATGTGTTCTTCCAGTTGCGCAATTTGTTTTTTGGTCAAACTTTTGTGTGCTGATTCGCTCATTACCAAATACCTTCTTTCGTCTGAACCTAAAACTTCTAGCATGTTTCCTGCAAAGTTATTCATTTGATCTTCAGTAATAAGTATGATTTCTTTTTCGTCTGATCTTAAACTGTCAAGAACCATTTTGCGTTCTTTTTTGTCATCAATACAATCGGCACAAATCACAGCAAAAGTATCGCCAATACACATCATTACATTGGTATGATAAATTAATTTTCGTTCACCATTTACGGTTTGATAAGCTTCAAAAATTATTGGATTTAAATCAAAATCTTCGCAGAATTCTATAAACAATTCTTCATCGGCTCTAGGTGAAAGTGCACAATAAGCTTTACCGTTTTCTCTATCAAGAACTACACTTCCTGTACCTTCAAGATAATACCCATCTTCTTCGGCTGCGGTGTAGTCCATAATTCCATCATTAATTTGGAATCCGTTGTCTTCAAGAATATCTAAAATATCTTCTCTTCTCTCGGCACGACGATTTTCTGCAAACATTGGATACAAAACAACATCACCGTTTTCGTGAAAAGAAATCCAATTGTTGGGAAAAATACTGTCTGGAGTGTCTGGACTTGCAGTATCATCAACTACATTTACATCAACACCAACCATTCGGAGTTTGTTTACAAAAGCATCAAATTCTTGTTGTGCTTTTTCATTTACATTTTCTGGAGTTAATCCGTCAAGGACTTTTTGATAATAATTGTTTACGGCAGTTTGCTCATTCATTCGGAAAGCAACTGGACGAATCATTAAAATTGAGTTTGTTGTTTGGTTCATTTTATTGCTTATTTAGTTTGCACAAAAGTGCGTTTTTATTATTGATAAATTAATCACGAATTAATGGCAATGTCGAACATCTTAACAGTCCTTCTTGTTTCGCAATTTCGGCATATGGAATTTCTTCTACAGTGAAACCTTGATCGCGCAACCAATTGTTTAATCTGGTAAAATTCTTTTCAGAAACAACTACGTTTGTATCAATTGAAAACACATTAGAATTCATGTTATACATTTCGTCGCGTGTAATATGAAACAGATTTTCTTTTCCAAATAGTTTTACTAAATAGACATAATCTGACTCTTCTCGAAAACCACTTTTGTAAATAATTCCCTTGTTAGTTCCAATAGGTTGAAAGCAACAATCTAAGTGTAATGCATTGTCACGAGCTTCTAATTTAGATTTTACTAAATCAAATTCTTTTACAATTTTATTTGGAAATAAATTTCTAATGTATTCAACACCTTGCATGTTAGTTCGCGCTGTAATGTAATCTTTATAGTCTGACCCTTTGTAAGTTCCTATAAAAACATAATCGTTCCATAACATAACATCGCCACCTTCAATGTGAACTTCTTCTGGCGGACGAACGATTTTTGCAGGATTTATTTGATCAAGAACATACTGAATTGCATCAAGTTCTCTCTCTCTATCGGGAAGAATATTAGCTTTAATAAAAGTATCATCAATTACAAAACCGATATCTCTTGCAAAAATTTGATTATAATTTTCAATAATTTCTGGTCGAAAAACCTTCACATCATATTTTTGAAAAACTTTATTAAAAGCTTCCATTTCGGCTACCATATCTTTTTCAATAGGGTATGTTCCTGCTAGAATATGTTCTAGTGATTTTGGATCGTAAGCTTCATCTACAGTTGGAGTTGACCCATTATTTAAGGCTGAACCTAACACAACTGCTCGTAGTCGTGATGATTCATTTTTTACATTTAATTTTAGCATAAAATAGCTTTTGCTTTACTTTGTATATTTGCTGTTACAACTTTGCACAAATATAAAAAAAGCTTCTTTATTATTGAAGTTTTGTTACGAATTAAGTAGTAAAATTATCAATTAAATAATTTCGTTATTATATCATAAAAAAAGCCTCACATTAAGTGAAGCTTTTTGAATTTATTAAAATATTATTCTATCTTTTATCCATTGCAACAAAATCTCTTAATGGATATCCAGTATAAACTTGTCTTGGTCTACCAATTGGCTCTTTGTTAACTCGCATTTCTTTCCATTGCGCAATCCAACCAGGTAGACGCCCAATTGCAAAAAGAACTGTAAACATATCTGTTGGAATTCCTAATGCACGATAGATAATCCCTGAATAGAAATCTACGTTTGGGTATAATTTTCTTGATACAAAATAGTCATCAACAAGTGCTGATTCTTCAAGTTTTTTAGCGATTTGAAGAATTGGATCGTCAACTCCTAAAGTTGCTAAAACTTCGTCTGCAGCTTTCTTGATAATTTTTGCTCTTGGATCAAAATTCTTATAAACTCTGTGTCCAAATCCCATTAAACGGAACGGATCATCTTTATCTTTTGCTTTAGCTAAATATTTATCAGCATCACCTCCATCTTTTTGAATATCTTCTAACATTTCAAGAACTGCTTGGTTTGCTCCACCATGTAATGGTCCCCAAAGTGCAGAAACACCTGCAGAAATTGAAGCAAATAATCCAGCATGTGACGAACCAACAATTCTTACTGTAGAAGTTGAACAGTTTTGTTCGTGGTCTGCATGAAGAATAAATAACTTATCTAAAGCTGCTACAACTGATGGATTAGCTGTGTAAGGCGATGTTGGAAGTTTAAACATTAATTGCATGAAATTTTCAACATATCCTTGTGTGTTATCATAATAATTTAAAGGATAACCCATCATTTTTCTATAAGTCCAAGTTGCAATAACAAGAAATTTTCCCATTGTTTTACATACTGCCTCATACATTTCTTTTTCGTTTTCAACATTGACAACTTTTGGGTTAAAAGCTGTTAAAGCTGAAGTTAGTGAAGACAATACACCCATTGGATGCGCAGTTTTCGGAAAACCATCAATGATGTTTTTCATTTCTTCATTAACTAGAGTGTATTTGCGAATATCATTTTCAAATTGAACTAATTGTTCTTTGGTAGGCAATTCTCCAAAAATAACCAAGTAAGAAACTTCAAGAAAGTCAGCTTTTTCGGCTAAATCTTCGATTGCATAACCTCTATAACGAAGAATTCCTTCTTCACCATCTAGAAATGTAATTTCACTTTTACACGATCCTGAATTTTTATAACCTGGATCAAGTGTTATTGCGCCTGTTAAATCGCGTAGTTTGTTAATATCGATAGCTGGTTCATTTTCGCTTCCAATAATTACAGGAAACTCATATTTTTTGCCATCGTATTCTAATATTGCAGTTTTTGACATGATATAAATTGAAAATTAAGTCTGATAAATTAATAATTTAACAAATTTATGGAATTCCAAATGAATTAAAAAAGAAATAGGATAACGTTTTCGTTAATTTTATAATAAAAAATGCAAGAATGGTATAGTTATTTAATTTTGATGAATTAAAAAACCCTCTTAGATTACTCCAAGAGGGTTAAAATATAAAAACAATTTCTTACTTCTGTTTAAAAGCTTTCAAACCAGGAAAGTAAGCTGTATCTCCCAATTCTTCTTCAATTCTTAATAATTGATTGTATTTTGCCATACGATCTGAACGTGAAGCCGAACCAGTTTTAATTTGACCACAATTCAATGCTACTGCTAAATCTGCAATGGTATTGTCTTCAGTTTCTCCTGAACGGTGCGACATTACAGAAGTATAACCTGCATTTTTAGCCATATTCACAGCTGCAATAGTTTCTGTTAAAGTACCAATTTGGTTTACTTTTACTAAAATTGAATTAGCAATTCCTTTTTCAATTCCTGTTGCTAAACGCTCAACATTAGTTACAAACAAATCATCTCCAACCAATTGCGTTTTATCTCCAATTAATTCTGTTAAGTACTTCCAACCGTCCCAATCATTTTCTTGCATTCCGTCTTCAATAGAAATAATTGGATAATTTGCTGCAAGTGAAGCTAAATATTCGGCTTGTTCTTTAGAAGTTCTAATTTTTCCTGTTGCGCCTTCAAATTTTGTGTAGTCGTATTTTCCTTCAACATAAAATTCAGAAGCAGCACAATCTAAAGCAATCATGATTTCGTCACCAAATTTATATCCAGCATTTTCAACTGCTTTTTTAATAGTATCTAGAGCATCTTCTGTACCACCAGCTAAGTTTGGAGCAAAACCACCTTCGTCTCCAACAGCCGTTGATAAATTTCTATCGTGTAATACTTTTTTCAAATTATGGAAAATTTCAGTTCCCATTTGCATTGCGTGTGTAAAAGAAGTTGCTTTTACCGGCATAATCATAAATTCTTGAAACGCAATTGGCGCATCAGAATGTGAACCTCCATTAATAATATTCATCATTGGAACTGGTAATGTATTGGCAGAAACACCGCCAACATAACGGTATAATGGCAATCCTAATTCATTAGCAGCAGCTTTTGCAGCAGCTAAAGAAACACCTAGAATAGCATTTGCACCAAGATTACCTTTGTTTGCAGTACCATCCAAATCAATCATTAATTGATCAATAAGATTTTGTTCAAAAACAGATACTCCTAACAATTCTGGAGCAATTTTAGTATTTACATTTTCTACAGCTTTTAAAACACCTTTTCCCATGTAAGCTTTCCCTCCATCACGAAGTTCAACTGCTTCATGTTCTCCAGTTGATGCACCACTAGGAACAGCTGCACGTCCAAGGACGCCATTTTCTGTTACAACATCTACTTCAATTGTAGGATTTCCTCTAGAATCCAATATTTGTCTTGCGTGTACTTTAATAATAATACTCATTATTGTGTTTATTTATAGTTAGCTATTTGCATATTTACCAAAAAACGGCACACAAATTTAAGCATAAGTCAAAATTAAATCATTCATTTTTAAAAAAACTTATAAACTCAAACGTTTTAGTAAGAGATTTCATTTGGTTTTATAAATTGTAAGTAATTACAAATAGAAATATGTTGACGATTTCATAATTGTAGTATTTTATTTAATTTTTTAAAAGAAACATGCTTTTTATCGCTATAATTTACAGTTAAAAGACAATAACGTTTTGTAAATCTAAAAGTTATATCTATTTTTATCTTGTCAAAATATCATTTTAGTTTTGAGCTATGAAAAATTATATCTTATTAAATCTACCCTTGATGAAATCTGTTTACTATAAATTTTGCTTTATTGTATTCTTTTGCATTTACTCAAACGCGAATGCTCAAAATTATAGAAATGCAAAAGCTTACATCAATGACTTTGGGAAAAATGAATTGTTTGTAAAAGAATCATTAATGGAGTATTCAACCGCAATTATTGATGCTAGCCCAGATGATAGAATTCAAAACACATTAGAAAGAATATATTTAAAACTTGAAGATATCAATGTTAATTTGATGAAAAATGATCATGGTGTAAACAATGACGTAGTTCTAAGAGATGCCTTCATCAAATTGAATAATAAAACAATAACACTTTTAAAAAATAAATCATTAAAGCTGAATGATTATAATGCACAAAGCGGTTTAGACTACTCTGAAATATTCAAAAACTTCTCCTACAAAGAATCTGAAATTTCAAAATATTATGCTGAAATTCTTGGATATGAAAGTATAAAAAAAGAATTTGGACTTAAATACAACATTAACATTCGTAACTATAGTAAGAGAAATGTCTTTGAATACAATGCTTATCAAAATCTGATTTTCTATAAACTGAATGTTCTTGATGATAAATTAGTTCAGTTGTTAAAGTACAGAAAAGCTGATGATGTTATTGAATGTGTTAATTTCATAACAAGCGTTAGTCAAGAATCATTAATCAAGACCGACCTTTTTAAAGATGATTTCACCGATACATCTCTTAATGATGCCAATATAGAACTCATAAACTTTATGCTATCTCAAAATGAGAAATTACTTCCTTTGTATAAAGAATACATAACTGTATATGAAGATTTTCAAAAAATTAAGGCAAAATTTTTAGAAACAAATGAAGTCATAAAAGTTGAAGATTACAATGCAGAAGTACGACGTTACAATTTAGTTAAAAATACTTTTTTTGATGCGCTACTTGAAATTCAAGTAAAAAAGAAAGAATTACTAAAACGTTGGTATTTTACAAACAGTCAGTTTTTGAAAAACAATATTGAATTTGAAAATCTTTATGAAAAATTCACTAATGTAGATTAATACCAAAAGGGTTTCTTAATTATAAAAAAAAACTTTTTTATTGCTGATTTTTATGTTTTTAACACTTTTAAAAACAACCGATCTCTGTTTAATATCGTATGTAAATTTAAGCTAGTTTTAGATTAAACTTTTAATGTGGATAATTATTCATCACAGTAAAAATCTTAATTATGTAAGTTTAAAATGTTTATTTGTAATGTTTTAAATCAATGCTACTAGTAATTTTACATTAAATATTAAATGATATTATCATGAAAAAAGCTACTACTGCAATCTGCCAAAAAAACTATTTATTACTTCTAAATTGTTTTGTATTATTTCTTTTCATTTTACCAACACATTCTAACTCACAAGAAATTAAATCTGCTGGATATAGAACATTAAAAGCCTATATAGATGATTTTGCAAAAAATGAACTTTTTATAAAAAAATCATTAATTGAATATTCAAACAGCATAATAGAAAATCAATTAGAAAGCAGATCTCTAGCTACATCTACTCGAATCACAGAAAAATTAAAAAGCATAAATGCAAACATAAAGCAAAATGATAAAGGGTTTGAAAAAAATACTTTGTTAAGAGATAGCTTTATAAAAATGAATGAAAAAACTATTGAATGCTTAAGCAATGGTACTTTAATAATGAATGATTACACCTCACAATCGCAAAATAGTGTAACTGAAATAAGCCAAAACTTAAAAGAAAGAGAACTTGCTTTGATAGGATATTTTGAAGAACTAAAACAATTTGAAAAAAGCAAAAAAGAGTTTGGAAAAATGAATAACATCAACATTAAAAATTTTAGCGGTAACAATGTTCTAGAATATAATGCATATCAAAATGTGCTTTTTTATAAAATAAATGTTATTGATGAAAAACTAAATACCTCTATTATCAAGGTTAACAAAGACGAATTTATTGCATCAATAAATGCATTAGACAATGTTTACCAAGAAGTGCTTTTAAAAACAAGTCAATACAAATCTATATTTAATGATACTTCTCTTAATAGCGAAAACATTGCTTATTCAAATTTTATCTATTCACAGAAAAAGAAAATTATACCCTTATTTAATGATTTTGCAAATGAATATGCTGCTTTACAAAAACTTAAAAAAATGCCAAACAATAACTCAAAAGAAAGCATAGACAGATACAATTTGGCAGTTAAATCATACAATTTAAAGAAAAATGCCTTGTTTGACATACTTGATATTATTCAGAAAAATAAAAAAATAATGTATAACAATTGGTTTGTTGTAAACAGAACTTTTTTGAAAAACAACATAAAAGTTACTGACATATACGAAAGCTATACTTTTAATGATTAAACAAAAAAACGGATGCAATTGCATCCGTTTTTTTGTTATACTGTATGTAATTTCTCCTTTTTGATATTTTCTATAAATTCATCAAACAAATATGACGAATCATGTGGACCTGGACTTGCTTCTGGATGATATTGCACTGAGAAACAATTTTTAGATTTCATTCTCATACCAGCAACTGTATTGTCATTGATATGATAATGGGTTATTTCTAAATCTTGATGATTTTCTAGCTCTTCTCTGTTTACAGCAAAACCGTGATTTTGAGATGTTATTTCACCTTTACCTGTTATTATATTCATAACTGGATGATTAATTCCTCTGTGTCCGTTAAACATTTTATAGGTTGAAACTCCATTAGCCAAACCTATAATTTGATGACCAAGACATATCCCAAAAATTGGCCTATCTGAAGCTATCATTTGTTTTGCAGTTTCTTGAACTTGCCCAAGTGGCTCTGGATCGCCTGGACCATTTGATAAAAAATATCCATCTGGATTGAAGGCTTTTAAATCCTCAAAAGATGAGTTGTATGGGAATACTTTTATGTAGCAATCTCTTTTAGCAAGATTTCTTAAGATGTTTCTCTTGATTCCTAAATCTAAAGCTGAGATTTTATAAGCTGCGCTTTCATTACCATAAAAATATGGTTCTTTGGTAGAAACTTTAGAAGCCAATTCTAATCCTTCCATATTTGGAACACTGGCTAATTGTAATTTTAATTCTTCAATTGAAGTTCCATCGGTTGATATAACAGAATTTTGTGCTCCATGATCACGAATATAGCTAACTAAAGCACGTGTGTCTACATCTGAAATACAGATTAGATTTTGTTTTTTGAAGTAATCAAAAAGATTGCTTTCTGAATCGGGACGCGAATGATTGAAACTAAAGTTTTTACATACTAATCCAGAAATCATTATTTTATCGGATTCTACTTCGTTAACGTTAACACCATAATTTCCTATATGTGGATTAGTTGCTACCATTATTTGACCGAAATAAGATGGATCGGTAAAAATTTCTTGATAACCTGTCATTCCGGTATTGAAGCAAACTTCGCCGAATGTTGTACCTGAAATTCCGATAGATTTTCCGTAGAAAATTGTTCCATCAGCTAGAAGTAAGATGGCTTGTGGTTGTGTTGTGTATTTCATTATCTGTAGTTAGTGAAAAGTAGTTTGTTGTTGTGCTGCAAATTTAAGATAAACTTTTATAATTCTAAAGTTGATTTAATAAAGTTTATAAACATTCCAATAGACAACTTTTTAGCCCTGATTGGAAAGGAAATCCTCACCTTTTTTTAGGTGAGATTGGAATGGAAAGCAGGATAATGGTTTTCTAAAGAAGTCGGAACCATTCGCTCTATA
>JAIEMH010000014.1 GCA_019752245.1 Flavobacteriaceae bacterium | reverse complement strand
AATTAAACGCGTTAATTTTATTGACAAATCAGTTAAAATTATTTTTGCATTTCCATTGCGCTCAATATGATAAGAAGCGTCTGAAAGTTCTTTAAAAATTTCGGTAATATTATTTCCGTTTACAAATGGCGCAAAATTTTCTAGTTTAAATTTTTCAACCGTAGGTTCCATATAAACCAACTTGTCTGCTTGATAGTTCAATAACAACGCTTGACGGAACATGTCTATGCAATAGTTCAAAAACTTCTTTTGTGCCTCTCGACCTAAACCTGCAATTTGATCACTCCAAGCAATTAAATCATGAATCGCGGTAGCATTTCCTTTGGCTCTAAAAGCAGCACGAACCCAGTCTACAAACCATTTTTCAAATGGTAATTCATCATTGTCTTCTTTTAAAATATGCAACGCCTTGTTGTAATTTCCTTGTGCTTGATGCGCAATTTTATATGCTAATCTTTCATCAACGTTTTCACGTGAAACCAAAGCTTCTGTAATTACACTTTCTGGTAATCCATTAAAATGTAGTACTTGACAACGCGATCGAATGGTTTGAATAATATCTTCTTCATTTTCAGAAATTAAGATAAAAACTGTTTTGTCTGTAGGTTCTTCTAATAGTTTTAATAACTTGTTGGAGGCAGCAATATTCATTTTATCGGCCATCCAAACAATCATAATTTTATAGCTTCCTTCTAATGATTTTAATGCCAATGCTTTTAATATCTCTTGGGCATCGTCAACACGAATTTCACCTTGCTTATTGCTAACACCAAGAATTTTATACCAATCTGATAATTCACCATAAGGATTTTCGTTTAAAAATTTTCGCCAATCCTGAAGGAAATCAATGCTTTTGGGTTTTGATTTTACATCTTCTGTAGTAACCGTAGGATAAACAAAATGTAAATCTGGATGTGCTAAATGTTCAAATTTTATGTTGCAAGAATCATTTCCGTTAGAGTTATCGTTTCCCGAATTTTGGCAAACTATATATTGAGCATAAGCAATTGCCATTGCTAATGTTCCTGTTCCTTCAGGTCCAATGAAAAGTTGAGCATGAGGAATTCTTCCTTGATCAGCACTTTTAATCAAGTGATTTTTAACGTGTTCGTGACCTAGTATTTGTGAAAACTGCATAAGCAAAGATAAAATAAAAAAATTAAGAATATTCAAAAAACACCAAATAATCTGTAAGATTTATCATTCAAAAAAAATAAAAAAATAAGAAAAAACACCTTAAATATTACAAAAACAACAGTTAAACGATAAAAAACTACACTTTGTCGGTTTTTAAAGTATTTTTGAATTGTTAAATTTCATGTCATTGTATTGTTTTAGGCCTCAATCTAAAAAACTTACTATTATGAATGCAAAAAAGATTATTTCTAAAAGTTGTTTTATTGTTTTGCTTTTGAGCTTTACAATTTCGTTTGCTCAATTATCAGTTCCTTTCAAAGTTAGATATCAAGGTTTTGTAAATGGAGATATGACGGTAATTGCCAACAATAGTGTCAATCGTGTCGATTATAACAATAGTGCAAATCAACCTTATTACAACCACACCAATTATGCCAAACTAAATGATGAATTTACTATGGAGTATATTGATATTGATGATGATGAATCTACTTTTTCATCTAGTAGTGCAGAGTTAATTTTAGACAATCCGTCCAATAAAAAAATTGTTTATGCTGGACTTTACTGGTCTGCAACTTACAAATACAATGAAGGATATAAAAACGATAAAGAAAAATTTATTGCTACTGATGCAACTAGAGAATCATTCAATTCAATAAAAATAAAATTACCCAATCAAGAGGATTATACTAGTATTTCTGGGCAAACAATTTTTGATGGAATCAATCAAAAAGAAGTAAAAGATTTTGCGCCTTATGTTGTTTATGCTGACATTACAAATCAAGTTAAGAATTTGCCAAACCCAACAGGAGTTTATACAGTTGCAAATATAAAAGCAACACAAGGAGTTTTAAGTGGAGGAGTTTCTGCTGGTTGGACTATTTTTATTGTTTATGAAGATGAAAAAATGAGCGGAAAATTTATAACTAGTTTTGATGGTTTTGCTGGCGTAACAGATAAATCTACCGACATCGCATTCAACGGATTTCAAACCTTACCAATTGGAAATGTTAGAGCTAAAATTGCGTGTGCAGCGCTTGAAGGAGACAATAATTTACTAGGTGATCAATTGCTTTTTAGTACTAATGAAAATAGTACTTTTACACCATTGAGTAGTACTATTAGAAAAGAAAATAATTTTTTCAATAGTTGTATATCTATTGAAAATCAGTATTTTACTAATAGATTTCCCGACAGTAAAAACACCTTAGGATATGACACATGTTTATTTACTATTCCAAATTCAAATAATTCAATAATAGGAAACAATGTGAAGGAATCCTTCCTAAGATTGAAATCATCTGGCGATAGATATTTTATGTTTTTTACGGCTTATAATGTAGAAGTTACACCAAGTCAAAATCCAGAAGAAATAGTTGATGACACCAATTTGCTTGTTGTCAATGAAAGTAAATTTCAAAAAGTTGTAACACAAAATAGTATTATAAAATTTATTCCTGCCAACAATGATTTTTTAATTGATGATTATAAAAACGCTTCAACAATCAATAGGCTGCGTAAAAACAACACTATAGATGGCAAAAAAAATATTATAGAAATACAAACTATTACTATTTCAAATCAAGAAAAAGGATACTATTTAATTGCAAATATTTTTAAAACAGAACAAAAAGCAAATGAGTTTATTAAATATTTAAAAAGCCAAAAAATAGAAGCTGGTTTTTTTACAAATTCATTAAATAATTACAAATATGTTTACCTTAAAAAAACCAATAATCAGCAAGAAATTCTTGATTTGTACGTTTCTAAGTTAGACGATACATATAAAGAAAAAATTCAAATTTTATCAATAAATAAAGAGTTTAAAGAGTTATTGGCAGAAGCGAATGGCAATAAAAAACCAACTCCAACTCCTGTTGAAACGCCAACAGAGAAAAATCCGTTTGAAATAAAAGTAGTAACCATTCCAAACGAAGTAAAAGGATATTATATTGTTGCTAATGTTTTTTCGGTTAGTGAAAATTCAAATAATTTTATGAAACTTTTAAAATCAAAAGGATTTAACCCCAAATTACTTGTAAATCATTTAAATAATTATAAATATATTTATTTGCAAAGAGTTGATAATGAACAAGAAGCTATAAATTTATTCTTATCAAAAGTAAATAACACCTACCAAGATAAGATTTGGATTTTATCAGTAAATAACACAAACACATCAATAACAGATAATGACGATTAATATTTTAGTTTACGGAATTTTTAGTAGCATTAAGGAAAGGCGCAATATGTTTCCAACAATCGTGAAACAAATTGAATCTAAAAGCAGCATTTTTAACAATGATTATCTAATTGCTAAAACTAAAAAAAAGAGTTCAAAAGGAGAGAACTAATATTTCACATTTTCTATAAAAAACAAAATGGTTATATTTGCAGTTCAATATCAATACTCTAAATTAATGAAGACTCTAAAAGATTTCAATTTCAAAGACAAAAAAGCTTTAGTACGTGTAGATTTTAATGTTCCATTAGATGAAAATTTTAATGTAACCGATGTCAACAGAATTGAAGGCGCAAAACCTACAATTGATAAAATTTTAGCAGATGGTGGAAGCGTAATTTTAATGTCGCACTTAGGACGACCAAAAGGAAATGAATCTAAATATTCTCTTCAACATATAGTAAAAACAACTTCAGAGGTTTTAGGAGTTCCAGTTATTTTTGCTTCAGATTGTCGTGGCGAAGTTGCTCAAAATGCTGCAGCTAGTTTACAACCAGGACAAGTTTTACTTCTAGAAAACCTCCGTTTTTATCCAGAAGAAGAAGCAGGAGATGTTGCTTTTGCAAAAGAACTAGCATCACTTGGAGACATTTATGTTAATGATGCTTTTGGAACAGCGCACAGAGCACATGCTTCAACAACAATTATTGCACAATTTTTCCCAGAAAATAAATGTTTCGGATTGCTTTTAGCTAAAGAAATAGAAAGTTTAAATAGAGTTTTAAACAACTCAGTAAAACCAGTAACTGCTGTTCTTGGTGGTTCTAAAGTGTCTTCTAAAATTACAGTTATAGAAAACATTCTAGATAAAGTAGACCACATGATTATTGGTGGAGGAATGACTTTTACTTTTATAAAAGCGTTAGGCGGAAAAATTGGCGACTCTATTTGCGAAGATGACAAAATGGACTTAGCACTAGAAATTCTTCACAAAGCAAAATTAAAAAATGTTCACATTCACATTCCTGTAGATGTTGTTGCTGCAGATTCTTTTTCAAATGATGCTGCTACGCAAATAGTTGATGTATGTGAAATTCCTGATGGATGGCAAGGACTTGATGCTGGACCAAAATCATTAGAAAATTTCAAAAAAATAGTAATGGAGTCTAAAACCATACTTTGGAACGGACCTTTAGGCGTTTTTGAAATGCCAAGTTTTGCCAACGGAACAATAACTCTTGGAGAATATATTGCCGAATCTACAGAAAATGGCGCTTTTTCTCTTGTTGGTGGTGGCGATTCTGTCGCGGCAGTAAAACAGTTTGGTTTAGAAGACAGAATGAGCTATGTTTCTACTGGTGGCGGTGCAATGCTAGAAATGTTAGAAGGTAGAGTTTTGCCAGGAATTCAGGCAATTTTAGACTAATTATGTTACTTTAACAATAATTAAACAAATTTATACGTTATAAGGTAGTAGTTTTGCGTTTAGCATAAAATGCTGATTAATACATTATTGAGATAAAAAAATATGACTATAAAAAATAAAATAACAACGCTTCTATTGGTTGCTTCGGCTTCGTTCTACGGACAAGAAGGCACAATACCACTAGATTCAATTGTAAAAAAAGAAGTAAAAGTTTCCTATTTAGATTCTATAAAAGCCACTTTTGTCAATGACGAAATGGCTTCTTGTGTTGACAATATGTGGTCACAAGAATTAGCATCGTTAGATATTTATGATGATTTATTATCAGATATTAAAAACGTAGATCCAGATAAATCGGTAGATTACGAACTTCCAACAGAATTATTGAAGGAACGTCTAAAATTAATGGACGAAAAATCTCCGTTCAATATTGAGTATAACATTGGTTTGGAAAATGTTATCAAATCTTTTTTAAAGAATAGAAAAAAAGGATTCGAACGTTTAATGGGGATTTCTCAATTTTATTTTCCAATTTTCGAAGAGGAGTTGGCTAAAAACAACATTCCATTAGAAATAAAATATCTTGCTGTTGTAGAATCTGCTTTAAATCCTAAAGCCGTTTCAAGAGTTGGAGCTACTGGTTTATGGCAGTTTATGTATCAAACTGGGAAACAATATGGTCTTGATATTAGTTCTTATGTAGATGAAAGAAGCGACCCTTTAAAAGCTAGTCAAGCGGCGTCAAAATACATGAATAATATGTATAAAATATTTGGCGATTGGGATTTGGTTTTGGCATCTTACAATTCTGGACCAGGAAACGTTGCTAAAGCAATTCGTCGTTCTGGTGGACAACAAAATTATTGGAATATCAGAAAAAATTTGCCTAAAGAAACACAAGGTTATTTACCTGCTTTTTTAGCTACAATGTACATTTTTGAATACCATAAAGAACACGGTATTGTTCCTAATAAAGCTATAGCAAATCATTTTGCCACCGATACAATTATGATTAAAAAACACATGACTTTCAAGCAAATTTCAGATTTGTTGGACGTTTCTGTGGCCGAAATTCAATTTTTTAATCCGTCGTTCAAAAGAAACGAAATTCCATCTATTTCTGGAGAACGAAATTTCTTGAGATTACCAAAAGATAAAATCGCAATTTTTACATCTAACGAAGATAAGGTTTATGCTTATGTGCAATATGAAGCTGATAAAAGAGAACGTCCTTATGAAAGATTGGCTTCTGTAAAACAAAACGATTCTACTAATGTTTCTTACAACGAAAGAGAATTTACTACAAGAACCAAATACCACAAGGTTAGAAAAGGTGATAATCTTGGCGAAATTGCAGATAAATACAACGTTTCTATAGCCGAAATAAAACAATGGAACCATTTAAAAGGCAATAGTGCTCCGCTTGGAAGAAACTTAAAAATAGTTTCTACAGAAAAAATAGCTTACAAAGAGAAGAAGGAAACAGTAAAAGACACTTCATCTGTTAAAGAATCAATTGTGGCTAAAGAAAAAACTTCTGTAATAGCGGCAAACGAACCAAAAGCAGAGAAAATTTTTAAAACAGAAAAAGTAGTTGCTTATAAAGATGTTACCAAATTTCATAAAGTGAAAAAAGGTGATGTTTTGGGTGAAATTGCTTCAAAATATGATGTTTCTGTAGCCGAAATTAAAAAATGGAATAAAATAAAAGGAAACAATATTGGTCTTGGTGATAATTTAAAAATCATCAAAAACGAGAAAGTTACTACAACTGTAAAGAAAGAAATTAAACAACCTTTGTCTGAAAGAAATCAAGACATTGCTGCTGTTGAAACAAAAATTTCTAGATCAGAAAAAATTTCTAGATCAGAAAAAGCAGATACTACTTCTAGATCAGAAAACTATTATGTTGTAGCCAAAGGTGATAATTTATCTGCAATTGCTAAAAAGAATAATGTTTCAGTTCAAAGTATTCAAGAATGGAATAACCTTATTGATACCAATGTAAAAGTTGGAACACAATTAATTGTTTCTGGAAGAAGTGTTGCCGAAGCTAGAGATGAAGATACGCAACATAAAGGTGATACAAAAAATATTGAACACGTTGTTGGTAAAGGTGAATATCTTGGTACAATTGCAAGAAAATATAATATTACAATTAATGATCTTTTAGAGTGGAACAAATTGTCTGACACTAACATTAAACTTGGAGACAAGCTAATTGTTGGTAAAGAAGAAGTTGTTGCGGTAAAAGAAAAAGTATCTAAAAAAGATGCTTATGCAGCTTCAACTAAGAAAGCTAAAGAAAAAATGTACCAAGTTAAACGTGGTGATACGCTATCAAGTATCTCACAAAAATTCCCTGGAGTTTCTATTGCAGACATAAGAAAATGGAACAACATTAAAGGCGAAAACATCCAGCCGGGAATGAAATTAAAAATTAACGGATAATACAAAAATCTTCTATAAATTTGGGCTTTATTTCTAATCATGAATAAAGCCCTTTTTTTATATCTAATTCTTACTTCGATATTGATTTCTTGTAACTCTAAAGAAGTCAAAAAAGTCAGTGAAACCGGTCGAAAAACAAATGAAGTTGCGGTAATAATTGACGATCAACTCTGGAACGGAGAAGTTGGCGACAGTGTGCGAAATAAATTTGCATCACCAGTCATTGGTTTGCCTCAAGAAGAACCAGTTTTTACTTTAAATCAATATCCTGTAAAATTGCTTGAAGGTTTCATGAACAACAGTAGAAATATTATTGTTGTAAAAAGAGAAGCCAAAAGCCAGTTTAGAATTGAATATAACGAATATGCAAATCCGCAAGTAGTAGTGCATATTTCTGGAAAAACAGTTCAAGAATTACTGGATACTATTCAGGCAAACGATTCTTTAATGATTACCAAATTTAGACAATCAGAAATTAAAGTTTATCAAGATAGAATCAAGCAAGATTCGTTGATTGACACAAAAAATCTTTCCGAAAAATTTAATATTAAAGTGGCAATTCCATCCAAATATAAATTGGTAATGCACGGAAAAAGATTTCTTTGGTACAAGAAAGACATCACCAGCGGAAATCTAAGTCTAATTTTTTATCAAATTCCTTTAAAAAGTATTAAAGACGATAGCAAAGCCATAAACAGAATAACGCATATTAGAGATTCTATAGGCCGAATTTACATTCATGGTGCAGTTCCCAAAACTAGAATGATAACCGAACCTGCTTTTTCGCCTTACATTTCTAAAACTAAAATTTTCAACAAGGAAACATTTGAAACAAGAGGAAATTGGGAGCTACTTCATGAATCCATGAATGGACCATTCATCAATTATGCAATTGTAGACCAACCCAATAATAGAATTTTAGTTATAGAAGGTTTTTGCTACGCACCATCAAAACAGAAAAGAGATTTAATGTTTGAATTGGAAGCTATAATCAAATCGATACAATTTTTAAAAAAGAAATAAATGGCATCAATCATAAAATGGAAAATAAAGCGTTTTAACGAACTTTCTCTTCAAGAACTATATTTAGTACTAAAACTTCGTTCACTCGTCTTTGTAGTAGAGCAAAATTGCGTTTATCAAGACATTGATGGCAAAGATGAAAAAGCAATACACTTACTTGGCGAATACAATGATCAAATTGTTGCCTATGCACGTTTGTTTAATGCTGGAGATTATTTTGAAAATGCCTCAATTGGTCGCGTAGTAATTCATCCTGATGCGCGCGATAAAAAGTTTGGACACGAAATGATGCAACAAGCTATTGCAGCAATTGAAAGTTACTTCAGTCAAACTAAAATTACGATTTCGGCACAGTTGTATTTAAAGAAATTTTACGAAAGTCACAATTTTATTCAAACTAGTGAAATGTATCTAGAAGACGATATTGAGCATATTGAGATGAAAAGAGAACTTTAAATTTTCGTAATTAAAATCTCCACACGCTTGTTTTCAGATTCTATTCCGTCAGGAATAGGAAACTTTCTTCCGTAGCCTATATGCGTCATTCGGTTAGTAGCAATCCCTTTTTCAATTAAATGTTCAAACACTTTTTGAGCTCTAGTATGGGATAAGTTATTTTTACCAGATAATCGGTCGCGAGCATCACTATGTGCACTTCCTATGCAACATACATGACCTTGAATTTCAATAGTTGTATTAGGATTATCGTTTAGATATTTTACTATTTTATCAAGTTCGATTTGGGCTTCGTCTGGATTTTCAAAAATAGTAAGACCACCTTCAAAAAGTAAATTTTTGATAATGATTTTATCACCTACAACCAATTTATCTGAGAAAGTTTTGTAGTTTTTATAGCGATTTTCAGAGTCTATATTAGATTTCACATTTTGTTCTGAACTCTTTAAAAAAACAATTTCAATAATAGCTTTTCTATTGTTTTTTCTAAATTCATCAACAGAAGAGTTACTTTTTAGAAGAAGTTCACCTTTGCCAAGTACAGAGTTACAATTTAGATTAAATTCCCTTTTTATAAAATTCGCTACCGTTTGCGCTCTATTTGTAGACAAAATTAAGTTGCTTTGCAAAGAACCAACATCGTCACAATAACCTTCAATAGAAAC
>JAIEMH010000228.1 GCA_019752245.1 Flavobacteriaceae bacterium | reverse complement strand
TGATGACATAGCTTCATCAATAGATCGTAAAATACGTTTTTTATCTAAATCTGAAATTTCGACTTTATCAATACCGCTTTTTTGATATGCGTAGGTTTTGTATCCTTCGAAAGACACGTTTTTGTCGTAATCAGAATTTACTCTAACTGAACTGCACGAAGCAAGAACGAAGAGTAGGAGTAATGGTAAAATTTTTGTTGTTTTCATATTTCAATTTTTTATTTTTAAACACATAGAAACATAGGTTTTTGCCTATTTTTAGAAATCTTCGCTTTTATATAGTTTTCATAGCTATGTAAAAAAGAATTTTTTCTAAATAATTCTTTTATTTGAAAATCTATTCTATGATTCTATGTGTTTAAAATTAAACAGAAAAACTAAAATAAACTTTCGTCTACTATATTAGGGATGGTAACTTTCAATAAAGGTTGCGTCTCCATCGCTCTTTTTATTGCAAAAATTGCTCCTTCGTTTCTTGCCCAACTTCTTCTTGAAATTCCGTTGTTTACATCCCAGAAAAGCATTGACTCTAAACGTTTTGATGCTTCTTTAGTACCATCAAGAACCATACCAAAACCACCATTAATTACTTCACCCCAACCAACACCGCCACCATTGTGTATAGAAACCCAAGTTGCTCCGCGAAAACTATCGCCGATTACGTTTTGGATGGCCATATCGGCAGTAAAACGTGAACCGTCATAGATATTGGATGTTTCTCTGTAAGGTGAATCGGTTCCAGAAACGTCGTGATGATCGCGTCCTAAAATTATGTATCCAATTTCTCCTTTTGCAATTGCTTGATTGAAAGCTTCTGCTATTTTTATTCTTCCTTCGGCATCGGCGTAAAGAATTCTTGCTTGTGAACCAACTACCAATTTGTTTTCTTGTGCGCCTTTTATCCATTGGATATTATCGGCCATTTGCTGTTGGATTTCTTCTGGAGAATTTTTCATCATTTCTTCAAGAACATCGCAGGCAATTTTGTCTGTTTTTGCTAAATCTTCGGGATTTCCTGAAGCACAAACCCATCTAAATGGTCCAAATCCGTAATCGAAACACATTGGTCCCATAATATCTTGAACATAGCTGTTGTATTTGAAATCGATGTGATTTTCTGCAAAAACATCTGCTCCGGCGCGAGAAGCTTCTAGTAAAAATGCATTTCCGTAATCGAAGAAATACGTTCCTTTTTCTGTATGTTTGTTAATTGCATCAGCATGACGACGTAATGTTTTTTGAACTTCTTCCTTGAATTTATCTGGATTATTTGCCATTAAATCGTTGGATTCTTCGAAAGTATATCCGATTGGATAATAACCTCCAGCCCAAGGATTGTGTAGAGAAGTTTGATCAGAACCTAAATCGATATGAAGATTTTCTTGGTCGAAACGTTCCCAAACATCGACAACATTTCCGAGATAGGCGATTGAAACGACTTCGTTATTTTCTAATGCTTTTTTAACTCTTGGAACTAACTCATCAATATTTTCGATAACTTCATTAATCCATCCTTGCGAGTGACGAATGTGTGTAATTTTAGGATTTACTTCGGCACAAACGGTAACGCAACCTGCAATGTTTCCTGCTTTTGGTTGTGCGCCAGACATTCCTCCAAGTCCAGAAGTAACGAACAAACCACCTTTTGGGGATTTTTTTATTTTTCTAAATCCGTTTAAAACGGTGATTGTAGTTCCGTGAACAATTCCTTGCGGACCGATGTACATATAACTTCCGGCAGTCATTTGTCCATATTGCGAAACGCCTAAAGCGTTCATTTTTTCCCAATCGTCAGGTTTAGAATAATTTGGTATTACCATTCCGTTAGTGACTACAACTCTTGGCGCTTCTTTGTGAGATGGAAATAAACCCATTGGATGACCAGAATACATAGCTAAAGTTTGCTCTTCGGTCATTTCTGCCAAATACTTCATAGTCAATAAGTACTGAGCCCAATTTGAAAATACTGCGCCATTTCCGCCATAAGTAATTAGTTCATGTGGATGTTGCGCTACGGCATAATCCAAATTATTTTGAATCATTAACATAATGGCTTTTGCTTGTTCACATTTTCCTGGATATTCTGAAATTGGTCGTGCATACATTTTGTAATCAGGACGTAAACGGTACATGTAAATTCTTCCGTAGGTTTCTAATTCGGATTTAAATTCAGGAAGTAATTCGGCGTGATGTTTTGGTTCAAAATAGCGTAAAGCATTTTTCAACGCTAACTTTTTTTCCTCATCAGAAAGAATTTCTTTTCGTTTTGGCGCATGATTTATTTCAACTTCATAAGGCTTTGGGTTCGGTAAAACCGATGGAATTCCTTGTAATATTTGTTCTTGAAAAGTCATTTTTTGATGTATATAGTATTGTTGTATATTGTAATGATGTATATTGTATTGTTGTATATTGTATTGTTGTATATTGTATTGTTGTATATTGTATTGTTGTATATTTTATTGTTGTATATTGTATTGTTGTATATTGTATTGCAGAGTATTGTATTTTTGATTATACAATATACAATTTTACAGTATACAATTTTTACTTTTTCAAAGTTCCAGTTTTTTTATCAAATCCGTAAGGGCAATGTCGGCAACCGCTTTTACAACAATATCCACGTTTTAAGTGATGTTTTTCAGTAAAACACCTATAGCCTTCAGGAGTTAGATAGTAATCTTCTCCTTCTTTTAAATTTTTTGGATTCAAATCTTCATTCATAACTACAAATTTAGCAACTTTGCACCATATGATTCTAATTGTTTTTAAATATTTAACGCCAAGAGGTTTTCGAGGTTTGACATTTTATCCTTTTGTTTTTTTAGCGGATAAGGATGATAAGTTAAATACTATTTTTATTAACCACGAAAAGATACATATTCGGCAACAACTTGAGTTATTGGTTTTGCCTTTTTATGTAATGTATTTTACTGAATATTTGTTCCGATTAATTCAATATAAAGACAATAAAAAAGCTTATTTTAATATCTCCTTTGAAAGAGAAGCTTATGCAAATGAAAAAGACCTTAATTATCTAAAATCAAGGTCTTTTTGGAGGTTTTGTGTTTATTTAAAAGCTTTTAAAAAATAACTTTTTCGTTTACTGTAGTTCCATTTTTCAACTTAATCTGAAGAAACAAAGCTGTATTGCTTTTAACTAGATTGTTAATATTGAACTCATAGGATTCAATATTGTCAAAAGTGGCTAATTTTCTTCCTACAAGATCATAAACAGAAATAGTTGTTAAAGGTTCGCTATTTGAATGGATTATTATTGTTTCATTTGTAATGATAGTTGTTTCATTGTTTACATGATGATTGTTGTTACTTGGGCGATTCTTAATATAGATAATTTTGAAACGTTCGTTAATAATTCCATTAGGTGATGTAAAGCGATATGGTTGTGCTTTTAAATCATGAATGATGTCTAATTGTTTATCTCTTAAATAGATGTTTTGATTGTCAAATAAGCCATCTATTCCTGCTAAAGCAATGTGATATGTTCCAGCTGTTTGTATTTGAATTCCAATTGGCACTTCATCATGAATATTAAATGGTAATTGTCGTCCTTGAATTAAATATTTTTCGTTACTATTTGTGAGTGAGTAGATTGCCATTGATCCTATGTTCAAAGTTTTGCTGTCAAAATAGCTGTCATAACCCATTGTGGCACCTTCAATATATCCGAAAAGTGTTCTGTCTGATTGATTGTTAGCGCTTATTAAATCTAGCCAAATTCTATTTCTTTCTATGTTTTCAACATTAAAAATGGTTGGTGTATTCGCTGTTATTGTGTTTTGACGATAAAATAAACCGTTATTATAAGAAGCACTTCTTAAATTGTTATTGAAATTGATTGTGTTACTTCCTGCTGAACCATCTTTCATTTGAACAAAAAATCCTTGTCCTGCTCCAATAAATAAATCTGCAGGTGCAGCTGGACAACAACTTGTTCCTGTAAAATTATAAGTTAAATAATCGCCTGGACTATAGTTGTACAGGTAAGAATTGTAAAATGGACTGTTAATCATGGATGGTAAAGTGCCGTGAGTCCAAAGTTTTATATTGCCTTCAATTTTTGTATTGTTATCAAATAAAAACTGACTTCCTCTTATGGCTGATGGATATGGATTTCCAACTAAATTCCAATTGTCACTAAAATTATTTATTTCTGTTCCATTAATTCCTGTATGATAGGCTGTATTTACATCAGAACCACGTGAAATAGTATAACTGATATTTCCATTGTTTGGAACGCCAGTAAAACTTCCGTTTAACGGTGCAAATACAGTTGAACTAAAACTACTTGGTCCTCTTACAATATATCCTTTTGCTGTTAGCATTGTGTCTCCAGCTGCATTTTCCCAATTTCCTTGACCACCATTAGGATTTGCAACTGTAGGATTCCATCTCCAAATAGGACCAGGAGTTAAAGGCGATATAATGTTGTTTACATTAAATCCAGCTACAGGAGATGACCAATATACATAGTCTAGACTTCTTATGTTGTTGGCAGTTCTATTGTAAATAATATTTCCGGTGTTTGCTACATTATTAATTTGGATTAAACTTGCTGTATTTTGGATTAAAAAGGTTCCTGTTGCTTGTACGTTGACCCAGTCAGTAACTGTGATATTGTTACTTGAATTTACCGTTAAAGTTGCTCCATTGTAGACTGAAAGTGTACCTGCCAAACCATTATAGTTGGTTCCAGATATTATAGGATTGTTAGGAGTTATAGGAATTATCACGCAATCAGTTCCGTTAGGAATAGCAGTATTAGGTGTCCAGTTTAAAGGTTTGTTCCAGTCACTATCTACAGTTCCGTTCCATGTTTTTCTATTGCTAATGGTTATTGTTGTTGGGTCAATTAAGTCTAAAGTTGTTCCATTACAGAATGTATAAGATACTTTTGCAGTGTATGTTGTTGTAGCTGTTGGACATACATTTATTACACTGGTTGTTCCAATAATTGGACCTGTAGTTCCAGCTCCTTCATACCAAGTTACATTAGTGATTGATGTTCCAGAAGGTAAAAAGCGCCAAGCTTCGTTAGTGGTTGTCCAGTCTGCATCTGTAGAATTTCTATTAGGAGCAACAACTGCTTGTGTTCCAGTGGAATTTTGAACTCCAACTACAGCATTCCCTGAGTTCCAAGAGGAGCAAACTCTTTTTTCTTTCAAATATACTTCAATTATATTTGTGTTTTCATATAATACGATCATTCCGGTATATAATTGTGAGTTACAACTTGATGAAAACATTGGTATTTCAAACCATGAAGCAACTAATGCTCGGCATCCTGATGTTAATGTGACTAATTCCCAGCCAACTTCACCACCAACACTTGGATCAATATCATGATAAGCTCCAAAAATTGTATTTAAAAATAGCGATGTACTGGGTAAATTATTGGCGAATGACCATGTAGAATATCCTCCAGGTGTGTTGCTTGTTTGGTCAAATGTTATTGAGCCATTAGATCCAATTAAACATTGATTGTAGGTGTTTCCATAAAAGCAAAAATTAAAAGGCAAATTAATTGTAGGAGACCAAACATCGTCAACATTTATGCTAACAGAATTTTGAAGGCATCCAAATTGATATGGTGGGTTATAAGGGATTGACTGAACAGTATAATTTGAGGTCTGTCCAAGTTGGAGATATGTTGCCTCTAAAGATGTACAAGTAGATGCTGTACAATCAATAATTGCAGCTGGATCTACTCCATTTAAGCCTAATCCACCTGCTACATTTGTTGGGCATCCCATGCTTGAAAGTCCAGTGCCATTGCCAATAATACAAGGAGTTGTAACACAAATAGAAAAAGCACCTTGATCACTTCCGTTTGCATTACTATAAATTCTAACGGTGTATGTTGCTCCAATAGTTAATCCAGTTAGTGTTGTTGTTTCTGCAGCCAATCCAGTTGTTGTGTTAATACATCCAGTGCTAATTAAACTACCGCAAGCGCCACTAAAAACTTGAAAAACTATATTGTTCAATGTGTTTGGTGTTACTGTTACAGTATGAGATGTGTCGTTTGCAACAAACTGATACCATACATCATCATCAGAATTGCCAATACAGCCAACTTGAGATTGCGTAGCGCCTAATGTTGTTCCGGTATTATTTATAGTGCAAGTAACGGTTGGATTTACTGTCAATAGAATTGCTCCAGTACATTCATCATTAGATGGTGGAATCGGACTTGTTACACAAATTCCAAAAGTTCCGTTATTGTCGTTGCCATATTCCCAAACTCTTATGTAAATAGTTTGTCCTGGAATTAAAGATGTAAGAGTTAGATATGGCATTAATCCGTTTGTGCTTGAATCATCGTCACAAGCTAAAAGAGTCAAACCAGCACAATTTCCAGAGTAAACAGCCATTCCTCCGTCGGTCATTACGCCTGTTTGGGTATCAATAGATAAAATACCATTTGAAGGGACAATAGCAGTAAACCAAATATCACCTCCTAAATAACTTGAGCATCCTGGTGCTGGTATTCCTGAGCTTGGAGTTGCGACAGCATTAGTATATGTTGAATATGAACAAAGCGACGTTACGGATAATGGAATTGCATTTATACAATCATCATTTATAGGAGGAGTTAAAGGACAGTTTAAAACAAAACTAATATTACCTCCAATTGAACTTTCCGGGTCTAAAAGAATGTAGTACTGAATGCCAGCAGTCATTGTAAACTGAGGGCTTGTTATTGACCCAGAGAGATCGTCAATACAAGTCCAACCTGTTCCATTACAACCTAATGACGAAGGTTTAAATTGGTAATCTATAAAAGAAAAAGAACTGAGTTGGCTTATGGTGTAGTTTCCTGTAGTTGTAGGTGTGAAAGTATAAATTTGTTCATATCCAGGTGTTGTCCAGCCACATGCTGATGGATTGTAGGTGCCTGTTCCTGGTGAAATGGTTACGTTTGTTGTTGTTCCACAGCTTGATATGTTTGGAATCGTAGTGCATGGATTACTTGGTGTTGTGCAAGTTCTGGAAATTGTAAATGTCCCAGTTGTTGTGTTTCCGCTTGAATAGTGTGCGATATAGATGTAATAGTTAACTCCTAAAGTGGTTGAAAACGAATAAGATTCAGTGCCACTAGATAAAGCTGTATCTTGACAAGTTATATTAGTCAATGTACCGCAAGTGCCACTGGAAATTGACATTTCTACATCATAACTTGTAGTTGTTGTTGAAATTGTAGAGGTATTGCCATCTCCAATAAAAGTGTACCAAACTCCGTAATTGCTCATAGTGCAAGCTGTTCCGTTGGTAATATTTGTTGTGCCTGCTGTTGTACCGTTTAAGTTTGTGGTTCCGCAAGGAAGGTTTGTTGCGGTGCTACATAAACTATTTGAAGGTAAAGAAGCGGAATATATACATATGGTTCCAGTCATATTATTAGCCGAAATATTATTTGTTCTCATAATACGCAGGCTGTAAGTTGTATTGGGTAAAACAGTAGCTGTAAGAGTAGCATTGGCGCTACCAGAAACAACACAAGCTATTTGAGTTAAAGTGCTACAAGCACCAGTTCCAGAGTAAATAGCAAGTCCCATTTGCCTATTGCTTGTTCCTTCAATTATTATTGATGTTGTGGTTGCATTTGTAGTAAAGCTATACCAACCATCTCGATATGATGTTCCTGTACAAGGAGTTCCACCATCATCATTGAACGAGCTTAGAATATTATAATTAGTTGTTAAACAGTTTGTGCCAACAGATAATAATGTTGCTGATGAGCAAGTGTCTGTTTGAGAAATTGATTTTGTTGAGGTTAATATAAGTAGACTGGTGAAAAAAAATAAATTTTGAAAACTTTTATTGTAAATAGTAAGTAATTTTTTTTTCATAAAATTAAGGTTTATGAATCAAAAATATATATAATTATATTAAAATGCAATATTATTATGTGTATATATGTTAAATTTAAAATTAATTGTTTTTTTAAACTTTAATTTTTCTTTAAATATGGTAGATAAATATCAGTTTTATCTTGCAAAAAGTAAAAAAGACACATTTTTTTTACTTTTTGTTATTTCAATTGTTTTATTATTATTATTTTTATACTTTAAATGAATGATTATGAGAAAGTTTGCAGTCTTTAGTTTGGCTTTGGTAAGTCTTTTTTTTGCTAATGCTATGTCTGCTCAGTTGTTTGTAAGTAATAATAGTTACATATATAACAAAGGAGCTTTGGTTTATGCAAAAGGTAATATTGAATTAAATGGTTTAAATAGTAATTTTTATTTAAGGAACGAAGGCCAACTTTTGCAAGGAACAGTTTTTGCATCTGCAAATAAGGGTACAGGTAAATTATCGGTTTTTCAGGAAGGGTCGGTTAATAATTATGCTTATAATTATTGGTGTTCTCCTGTAGGAAATGCTTCTACGAATGATGGAAATGAAAATTTTGGTATTACAATGCTTAATGTTCCTATAACAAATGTTGCAAGTTCGCCGGTTACTATTTTACCTATCAATAATTATGATGGAGTTTCTGGAGCAGGTACGCTTTCTATTGCGCCATATTGGATTTGGAAATTTCTATCATCACTAACTTACTCACAATGGTTTCAAGCTGGTTCTGCTTCTAATATTTCAGCAGGTGAAGGTTTTACTATGAAAGGTACAAGTGGAACTGATGCAACCGATACTGGTGAATTAACATTTAATAATCCAGGAAGTAAACAAAGATATGATTTTAGAGGAAAACCAAATGATGGCACTATAACAATAAATGTTGCAAACGGAATGATGACTCTAACTGGAAATCCGTATTCTTCTGCGATAGATTTGTCAGCTTTTTTAACAGATGCTATAAATTCTACAGGTATTGCCTATTTTTGGGAACAAGATAAAACTGTTAATTCGCACATACTGGTTAATTATAGAGGTGGTTATGGTACTTTTTCTCCAGTTTCAAGAGGTGGAACTGGGATTTATGTTCCTGCAAAGTTTTATTCATATGATGCTGGAGGAAATCAACTTCCTTTAACTGTTACTATGCCAAATAATAGTTACGCAAGATATTTTTCTCCAATTGGACAAGGGTTTATTATTGAAGGAAATGCCTCTGGACCAACAGTAACAATGAAAAATTCTTATCGTGTGTTTCAAAAAGAGAACGCATTAACATCTGTTTTTGAAAGAAATTCTAATCTTTCTAATGCTATTAATAATGGTTATCTTCCTGTTATACAATCGGTTTCAGGGTTTGATTATACAACTGTTAGCACGGCTGAAGTTCCTCAAATTCGTTTCAATACAATGCTAAATAATGAAGCTATTAAACAAGTTGTTCTAGCATTTGATCCATC